>CASFKT010000151.1 GCA_949295195.1 uncultured bacterium
TCCAGGGACAGGTCGTTCACCGCCACCACGCCGCCGAACTGCATGGTGACATGCTCCAGGCGGAGGATATTTTCTTTGCTCATTTCGCCGCCTCCTTTGTTGTTTTCTTCCGGCGGAACAGCAAATCGGTGAACTCCTTATCCCCCATCATGCCCCGGCGGAAGAAGAGCACCACGATCATGATGATGACGGAGAAGACCACCATGCGGAAGCCGTTGCGGGCAAAGGGTATGGTCAGCGAGCCGGAGATGATGAACCACACCCACCAGACCATGAGCAGAAGCCCCACGACCCACACGATCAGTTCCTTCCAGAACGCGTCCCCCGACTTGCGGCGGCGGCGGATCAGCATGGCGGAGGTACCCACCACAGCGGCGGCAAAGAGGATGATGAACAGGATGCGGCTGGTCTCGGTGGGGGAGGAGAAGGCCTGGGTGTTGTCCAGGAAACGCAGCCACCACTCGGAGCAGGCCACATACAGGAAGGTGGCCAGGCACGAGCCGGAGATGGAGCCGATGCCGCCGATGACCACGATGAGCAGGATCTCATAGGTCATGGTGGAGGTGTACACCTTGGCCTGGGCGTTGTTGGCGAACATGGCAAACAGCGCGCCCCCCACCCCCGCGAAGAAGGAGGAGATGCAGAAGGCCAGCCGCTTGTGCTTGGCCAGGTTGACCCCCATGGCCTCGGCGGCGATCTCGTCCTCCCGGATGGCCTTGAAGGCCCGGCCGTAGGAGGAGTTGATGAGCATGACGATGACCGCAATGCACAAAATGGCGATGAGGAAGGGGAAGAAGGTGGACAGGCGCAGGATCACCGTCCCGTTGGCGTCGGTGATGTTGAAATTATTAAAGGTGGGGATCTGGGTGATCATGTTGGCGCCGTTGGTGACCGGACCCAGGGCCTGCCACTGGAACACGGCGCGGATGATCTCCGCGAAGCCCAGGGTGGCGATGGCCAGATAGTCGCTCTTCAGGCGCAGCACCGGCAGGCCGATGAGGAATGCGAAGAAGGCGGCCACGCAGCCCCCCAGCAGGATGGCCAGCACCACACCCAGGATGAGGCCGGTGGGGGTGTCCAGCCCGCCGAACAGGTCGGGCAGGGAAAAGGGCACCGCCGAACCCCCGTACAGGTAGTACACCGTGTCCTTGGCGGACATGGGGACGGTGAGGATGGCGTAGGTGTAGGCCCCCAGGAGCATGAAGCCCGCCTGGCCCAGGGAAAACAGGCCGGTGAAGCCGTTGAGCAGGTTCATGGACACCGCCACCAGGGAGTAGACCGCCGCCTTTTTCAGCACGGAGAACAGCTGGCTGGTGGGCAGGAAGATGCTGGGCACTGCGCTGGTTCCCAGGAAGGTGCTCAGATTCTCCAGCAGCACCACTAAGAGCAGGACAGCCGCGGCGAAGATCAGGCCGGCCACGGCGCCCTTTCTGCTTTTTCTCTCTTGGATCATAGTTGACGCTCCCTCCCTTAGACCTTGTCGGTGGCCTTTTCCCCGAACAGGCCGGTGGGTTTAAAGACCAGAACAATGATGAGCAGGGCGAAGGTAAAGGCGTCCACAAAGGTGGTGGCCCCCTCGAAGGGGAGGATCTTCACGAAATTCTCGCAGATGCCGATGAGGAAGGCCCCGATCACCGCCCCGGGGATGGAGCCGATGCCCCCGAACACCGCGGCCACAAAGGCCTTCAGGCCGGGCATGGCCCCCGAGGTGGGGACGATGGCCGGGTAGGTGGTGAAGTAGAGCATGGAGCCCACCGCCGCCAGGGCCGAGCCGATGACGAAGGTGGCCGAGATCACCGAGTTGATCTTGATGCCCATAAGCTGGCTGGTCTCAAAGTCCTTGGCCACCGCCCGCATGGCCATGCCGATCTTGGTGTGGTTGATCAGCTGGGTGAGGACGATCACCAGGGCCACCACCAGGAAGGGGGTGAGGATGACCACCCACTTGATGGGGGTGCCGGCGATGGTGACGGTCTCCCCCAGGAAGGGGAGGGTGGGGTAGGTCATGGGCTGGCCGCCGGTGACATAGGTGGCGGTGTTCTGGAGCAGGTAGCTCACCCCGATGGCGGAGATCATTACGCTCATCCGGGGGGCGGAGCGCAGGGGCTTATAGGCCACCCGCTCGATGCAGAAGCCCAGGGCCACCGTCAGAACCAGCACCAGCACCAGGCTGGCCGGGATCACCGCCGCCGGGGGCAGGTAGGGCGTCAGGCCGGAGGTGAGGTAGATGCCCATGAGGCCGGCCACCATAAACACGTCGCCGTGGGCGAAGTTGATCAGGCGGAGAATGCCGTAGACCATGGTGTAGCCGATGGCGATCAGGGCGTACTGTCCTCCCACTGAGATGCCGAACAGCAGGGTGGAGATAAAGAATTCCATGGAAAGTCCTCCCTATTTGGGTTTTGTTTCCCGGACCGTCTCAACGAGCGGAGGGCCCCTCCGCCCTTTGAGGCAGCCCGGAAACCGGAACATAAGGCTTGGCGGGGACCCGGGGCCCCCGCCAAGCCAGCAGCTGTTTCTAAGGATACCGAGCGGGCGGATTACTGCTCAACCGTCTGGACGGTTTCCAGCTCCCAAGCGCCGTCGTTGGTGGAGTGCTTGATGTAGGCGGTGTCCCGGATGGCGTCGCCGTTCACGTCGTCAAAGGCGATGTCGCCGGTGACGCCGGTGTAGGTCACGTCCCACAGGGCGGCCTTGATGGCGGCGGGGTCGGTGGAGCCGGCGGCCTTGATGGCCTCCAGCGCCACATAGTAGGCGTCATAGCCCATGGCGGACACGGCCGCGATGGTGTCGTTGCCGCCGTTGGCGTCCAGGGCGCCCTCAGCGGTGTTGATGTACTCCTTGATGCCCGCGTCGAAGTCGGCGTTGCCGCCCTCCTGATAGAAGGTGGACACGTAGAGCTGGATGTCGGTGCCGCTGATCGCCTCCAGGACCATGTTGTCGTCCAGGGTGTCGGAGCCCAGGAAGGGGGACTCGATGCCCAGGGAGGCGGCCTGGCTCAGAATCTGAGTGGCGTAGGCAATGGAGACGGGGGTGAAGATGACGTCGGCCCCCTCGCTCTTGGCCTTGTTCAGGTAGGTGTTGAAGTCGGAGTTGTTGGTGGGGAAGGAGTCGGTGATGACGGTGCCGCCGGCGGCCTCGAAGGCCTGGGTGAAGTAGGCGATCAGGCCCTGGTCGTACTCGTTGCCCGCCTCGCCCAGGCAGTAGGCCACCTGAGCGTCGAAGTTATCCATGGCGAAGTTGGCCAGGACGGTGCCCTGGAAGGGGTCCAGGAAGCAGATGCGGAAGTAGTAGTCGTTGCCGGCGGTGACGTTGGGGTTGGTGCAGGTCACGCCGATGGCGGGAATGCCGGCGCTGCCGAAGGTGGGGCCGCCGGCGATGGACACGCCGGAGCCGTAGGAACCCAGCACCAGGGAGACGCCCTCGCTCACCAGCTGGCTGGCGGCGGTGGGGGCCTTGTCGGTGGAGGAGCCGTTGTCCGCGTAGACCAGCTCCACGGTGTACTCAGTGCCGCCCACTTCCACCGTGGGGGTCAGAGAGTTGGCATACTGCATGCCCAGCATCTCCTTCTTGCCGCCGGAGGCGGAGTCGCCGGTGGCGGGCTCAAAGACGCCGATCTTGATGACGTTCTCCCCGGAGCTGGAGCCTCCGGCGGATGCGTTGGAGCCGGAAACGGAACCGGAGCCGGTGTTCCCGCCGCAGCCGGCCAGAGCGCCCATCAGAAGGGCAGCGGACAGAGCAGATGCAAGAATTCGTTTCATGTTCATGACTCCTCTCAGATTTGAGATGGTTGGCGAAAACTGTCTATCGGTGATAAACACTTGTTCGCTTAATAAACACATTATAGCGGAACCGCCCTGGAAATGCAAGCGTCGATTTGGAAAAATTTCGGCTTTGTGAAAAAATGTGAGGTATTTTGAGGGGAGGTGAGGGAATTTGTAGGAATCGGCCAAGAAACTCCGGCTGCCCGCGACCGCCCCTCCGTCCGTCCCGGCACCCCCCACCGGTGCAGCCGCATCTAACAAACTTCCAGTGTCTGTGAGGCGGGGACAGAGAAAAGAGCCCGCACAGCAAGGCTTCCGGGGCATTTGATTTCATTCGAGGCGGGCTGCCGCCCCCTCGAGCTCCCCCGCCCCAACTTGAGCGGATTCATCTCTACAGAGGTTTTTCGACAAGCTGAAGCGCCCGCCCCGCTGGTAGCGGGGCGGGCGCTGAAAGGACATGGGAAATTCAAGTCCCTTCGGTTTGGGACAGGCGGTAGAGAAGGGAGGGGCGGCCGCCGGTGTCATAGTTGATGCGGCTGACGGCCTCTCCCCGCCCCACCAGATAGGTGAGGTAGCGGCGCACGGTGACGGAGGAGAGCCCCACCTGCTCGGACAGGGCCTCGCAGGTGCAGCCCTCCCTGGGCGCCTGGGCCAGACACTCCCGCACCCGGGCCAGGGTGCGCAGCTGCAGCCCCTTGGGGACGGGGGCGGCGCTGCGGCCGCTGGAGAGCATGGCGTCCAGGTCCTCCTGGCTGACGCTGGTGTGGGCGGAGATGGCCTCCCGCTGGCGGCAGAAGGTGTCCAGGGCCTGCTGGAAGCGCCGGGCGGTGAAGGGCTTCACCAGATAGGGCTTCACCAGATAGTCCGCCACCCCCAGCTTCAGAAGGGCGTCCACCGTTTTGCTGTCGTTGGCGGCGGTGACCATGATCACGTCCAGGGTGATCTCCTCCGCCCGCAGCTCCCGCAGCAGCTCCAGGCCGGACATGCGGGGCATGTACACGTCCAGAATCAGCAGCTCCACCGGGCGCTTCCGCAGCCACTCCAGGGCCTCCTGGCCGGAGTGAAAGACGGCGGCCAGGGAGAAGCGGGGGTCCCGGGACAGAAAAGTCTGGTTGATGGAGGCGATCATGGGGTCGTCCTCCACGATAACAGTGCGATACATATATCATCTTGCTCCTATTCAGGGGCTCCCCGGGGCTCCGCCCTGGGGAGGTGGTGTGGGGTGGGCGGGGAAGGAGAGGAAGAAGGAGGTGCCCGACTTGGGCTCGCTCTCCACCCGGATCTGGCCGTGGTACAGGTCGGTCAGGTCCTTGATCTGGACCAGCCCCCCTCCCCTTTGGTGGACACCCCCGGCTCGAAGATGTAGGGGAGCAGCTCGGGCAGAATGCCCGGCCCGGTGTCCTCCACGCACAGCAGCAGCCCCTCCGGGTCCTCCAGAATGGAGACGTGGATCTCCTTCTGCTTTCGGGTGGATTTGTTCAGGGACTCGGTGGCGTTCTCGATCAGGTTGCCCAGAATGGTCACCATCACCCCGGAGGGCAGCATGTGCTCCTCCCCGGACAGGGAACTTCTGGGGTCCACCTGGAGCTGGATGCCCAGCTCGGCGGCCCGGCTGGCCTTGCCCACCAGCAGGGCGGCCACCGCCGTGTCCTCGATCTGGTTCATCACCCGGCTCACCGACTGGTGGTGGACCTCCGACACGTCCAGGATATACTGCTCCGCCTGTTCCACCCGGTCCAGCTGAATGAGGCCCAGGATGGTGTGGAGCTTGTTGATGAATTCGTGGGCATAGGCCCGCATGGCCTCCACCAGGTGGCGGCTGCC
>CASFKT010000152.1 GCA_949295195.1 uncultured bacterium
ACCATGCTGGCCACCACCTCAATGTCCCGGGCCTTCAGGAACTCCACCGTGTCCTTGAACAGCACCAGCATCTCCATGGTGGTGGTGGCGCCGCAGCCGTTGATCATCACAAAGGTCTTGTCCCCGGCCTTCAGGTCCAGTGCCTTGCACAGGGCCCCGGCCACGTGCTCCACGGTGTCCTTGGAGGACATCATGGGCACCCGGACGCCGCCGCCCTCGCCGTGCTGGCCGGCGCCGATCTCCATCAGGTCGGTCTCGCCCAGGTCGCCGAAAGACATTCCGTTCTGGGGGTGGGTGGCGTCGGTGGACTTGACGGTGAGGGAGGCCATGCTGTCCGCGTAGCGCTGGGCGATCTCCGCCACCTCATCCAGGGTCTTGCCCTCCCGGGCGGCCGCCGCGGCGATGTGGTACAGGGCCACCGCGCCGGCCAGCCCCCGCTTGTTGTCCTCGCCGTTGGGGTCGTACTGGATCTCCTCGCCGGTGACCACCTGGCGCACGTTGAGGCCCGCCTTCTTGGCCAGCTTCATGGCCTGCTTGCCCGCCAGCTGGTCGCCGGCGTAGTTCAAGGTGAGCAGCAGCACGCCGTGGCCCTTGTCCGCCAGCTTCATGGCGTCAAAGACCAGCTGGCCGTTGGGGGCGGCGAAGATGTCGCCCACCGCCTGGACGTCCAGCATGCCCTTGCCCACAAAGCCCGCCTGGGCGGGCTCGTGGCCGGAGCCGCCGTAGGTGACGATGGTCACCCGGTCCGCGCCGGCCAGGTCGCGGCTGACAACCAGATGGCCGTCCACGTCCAGAATGTCGGGGTAGGCCAGGCCCAGTCCCACCAGCTCCTCGTCGGTGATGGTCTCAGGGGCGTTGATAAACTTCTTCATTTTCATATGCAGTACCTCTCATTCAAACAGAGTCAGTTGGATTCGGAGGAGTCCTGAGCCAGGCCCCGGAAGAAATAGGCCATGGACATGGCGCCGGCGTCCGGAGTCCCGATGGTCTGGGCGCCGTAGCTCTTGGCCCGGCCGAACTTGGATACAAAGTTTTTGGAGTTTTCCGCACCGGCTGCGGCGGCCTGGGCCGCGGCGGCAAACAGCCCGGCCTCGTCCGCTCCGGCATAGGCGGCGACGGCCTCACTGGCGGGGATGAGGGCGTCCATCATGGTCTTGTCCCCCACCTTGGCGCCGGACATGTCGTTGAGCTCCTCCAGGGCCTGAGCAAATACGGCCTGGAGGCCCGGCACGTCGATCTCCTCCCCCTCGGGGGCGGCCTCCTGCATGCCGTCCAGCCAGGTGTTCCACAGCGGGACAGCGCTGCCCCCGTTCAGGGACATGACGGCGGTGGCCGCGTCGTCCAGCATGGCCTGAATCCCGCCGTCGGACTGGTCCACCGCGTCGGAGATGGCCTTGGCGATCTTGGTCATGGTCAGCCCGTGGTCGGCGTCGCCGAATTTGGAGTCAATCTCCGTCAGCTCCTGCTCGGCGGAGATCACCGACGCGCAGGCCTGCTTCAGCCTGGCGGCAAATTGTTCTTTTGTCATCTGCTGTCACCTCCTTCTCAGAGAGCAGTGGGCGCAGCGCCGCCGCCGGAGGGCCGGGGGCAGACGCCGCAGAGATGTTACATCTGTGCAAAATATACGCCGGCGAGTTACAAAAGTCAATTATATAAGGTTGAATTCCATGAAATAGACAGAAAAATCAAAATTGATTTAGAGAAAATATATAAAGCACGGAGCGCCTTTTGAGAGGCGCTCCGCGCTTTGCGGTTACATATGTTACTTATGAGGGCAGCAGAGCACGGACCAGCTCCGCCCGGGCGGCGATGTGGGTGAAGATGCCGGAGTGGAGTGCCCCGCGCAGGGCTTTGGCGCTGGTGTTGGCCGAACAGACCCCAATGATCCTGGGGCACCGCTTCAGAAGCTCAATGGGGATCTGGATGGCGAAATCCTGGTCGGACTGAATGACGGTGCCCGCCTCGTTGAAGTAGTAGATCAGCATTCGGCCGCAGGCCCGCTGGTCCTGGAGCAGGCTCCCATACCGGACCAGGGAGGCAAAATCCGGGCTGGAGGGGTAGTCGCCGATGTTCACCAGGGCCGTGTCGATCTGTTCCCACTGCTGGCAGATCTGGCGGTAGATCTCGGTGGAGCACAGCAGCTGCCGCTCCTCCAGGCTCTCCGGCAGGGCGGGCAGGTAGAGGAAGTGGGGGACGGCGCCCAGCTGCTGGGCCATCAGGCGGACGTTTTCGTTGGACTGGTAGTTGCGGGCGGGGATGCTGGCGTTGCCCACCAGGGGGCAGATGTCGGTGATGGCGCTGTGGGGCTGGGGGTGCTGCTCCAGCCAGGTCACCAGCTGGCCGATGAGGTAGCCCCAGCCCACCCCCAGGCGGCGGGCGCCGATCTCCCCCAGCAGGGCCACCGCCCCCTGAGAGAGCCGCTGGTTGGTCTCGTCGCTGTCCGCCCCATCCTCCACCAGGACGCCTCCCTGGATCAGGCCGGCGCTCCGGAGCTGCTCCAGCAGGGCGTCCGACTGGCGCTCCGGGTCGTGGATTTTGATCTCCACCACGCCGAACTCCCGGGCCTCCGCCAGGAGACGGCTGACCATGGGGCGGGAGATCCCCAATTCCCGGGCAATATCGCTCTGCTTCTGGTCCTCCAGGTAGTACCGGCGGGCTGCGTAGACAAGCCGTTTTTGCTTTTCCAAACTCAGTTTCACATTGGGGCCCCTTTTCTCCGCGATGTTACATATGTTACTTATAGCATAAAGCGCCCGGGGATGCAAGGTTCCGGTCCGGAAAAAGAGGCGGCAGCCCCAGGAAGACGGGGCGGCGGCAAGTGTAAACAAATTATGAACCCCCTTGCATTTTCGGCGGAGCGCGCTATAATAATGTTAGCACTCATAGAAAACGAGTGCTAACATTATTTTTCTTTTTGTTATCAAAATACTTTCTTATACATGGAGGAATCGGAAATTATGGCAAAGAAACAGTTTAAGGCGGAATCCAAGCGCCTGCTGGACCTGATGATCAACTCGATCTACACCCACAAGGAGATCTTCCTCCGGGAACTCATCTCCAACGCCAGCGACGCGGAGGACAAGCTGGCCTATAAGGCCCTCACCGACGACCAGGTGCCGGTGGACCGCAGCCAATTGAAAATCACCATCGTCCCCGACAAGGAGAAGCGCACCCTCACCATCTCGGACAACGGCGTGGGCATGACCAAGGAGGAACTGGAGAACAACCTGGGCACCATCGCCCACAGCGGCTCCCTCCAGTTCAAGCAGGAGATGGACCAGGAGCACAAGGGGGAGGACATTGACGTCATCGGCCAGTTCGGCGTGGGTTTCTACTCCGCCTTTATGGTGGCCGACGCGGTTACCGTCATCTCCAAGGCCTACGGCAGCGACGAGGCCTTCATGTGGCAGTCCGACGGGGCCGACGGGTACACCATCACCCCCTGCGAGAAGGAAGCTCCCGGCAGCGACATCATCATGCACATCAAGCCCAACGCCGACGAGGAGAACTACGACCAGTATCTGGAGACCTACAAGCTCCAGGAGCTCATTAAGAAGTACTCCGACTACATCCGCTACCCCATTGTCATGGAGGTGGAGGACTACCGCCAGAAGCCCAAGCCCGAGGACGCCGGGGACGACTACAAGCCTGAGTGGGAGACGGTGAAGGAGTGGAAGACCATCAACTCCATGGTCCCCCTGTGGCAGCGGCCCAAGGCCAAGGTCACCGACGAGGAGTACAACAGCTTCTATAAAGAGAAGTTCATGGACTGGCAGGACCCCCTGGCCGTCATTCACACCAGCGCCGAGGGCGCGGTGACCTACAAGGCCCTGCTGTATCTCCCCCAGAAGGCCCCCTACGACTTCTATACCCGGGAGTACCAGAAGGGGTTGCAGCTCTACTCCTCCGGCGTGATGATCATGGACAAGTGCGCCGACCTGCTGCCCGACTACTTCCGCTTCGTCAAGGGCGTGGTGGACTCCCCCGACTTCTCCCTGAACATCAGCCGGGAAATTCTCCAGCACGACCGGCAGCTGAAGGTCATTGCCAACGCCCTGGAGAAGAAGATCAAGGGTGAGCTGGAGAAGATGCAGAAGGACGACCCGGAGAAGTACGAGAAGTTCTGGGCCGCCTTCGGCAGCCAGATCAAGTACGGGGTGGTGGCCGACTACGGGGCCCACAAGGACAAGCTGAAGGACCTGCTCCTGTTCTGGTCCTCCAAGGAGGGTAAGAACACCACCCTGGCCGCCTACAAGGACCGGATGAGCGAGGACCAGCCCTATTACTACTACGCCTGCGGCGAGAGCGTGGAAAAGATCGCCAAGCTGCCCCAGGTGGAGCGCATCCTGGACAAGGGCTATGAGATCCTCTACTGCACCGAGGATGTGGACGACTTCGTCATGCAGGCCCTGGGGGAGATCGACGGCAAGAAGTTCATGTCCGCCACCGCCGAGGACGCCCTGCCCCAGACCGCCGAGGAGAAGAAGCAGGCCGAGGAGAAGGCCGAGGCCGGCAAGCCCGTGCTGGAGGCGGTGAAGAACGTGCTGGGCGACCAGGTGAAGGAGGTCCGCATCGGGCGCCTGCTGCCTGTCCGCCGACGGCCCCGTCTCCCTGGAGATGGAGCGTTACATGCGCAAGCTGGAGGGCGGCGAGCGCATGAAGGCCCAGCGGGTGCTGGAGCTCAACGCCGACTCCGCTCCCTACGCCGCCCTGAAGAAGGCGGTGGACGCCGGCGACCAGGCCACCGTGGAGAAGTATTCCAAGCTGCTCTACGGCCAGGCCCTCCTGCTGGCCGACCTGCCCCTGGAGGACCCCGCCGGATATGCGGAATTGGTGTGCTCTCTGATGGTATAAAAACGCAGGGTATCTCCGCTTTGCCCATGTTCTTGGCGGGGGCCTCCTCCGCCGCAGGTGCGGCGGCGCGCGGGCGGAATTTACTTCCGCCCCGCAAGAAATACCATGGGTCCCCACAAAAGCCTGCTTTTGTGGGCCTAATCCTTCTGAGTACGCCGAGCTGGTGTGCTCCCTGATGGTGTAAGGGCCCCAGAGGGTCCCCTCTCCCCTGCCCCGAAGATAAGCGAAAAAAGGACGCTGGAGCGTGCTCCAGCGTCCTTTTTATCGTTTTGTCTGTGAAATCAGAGCCGCTCCACCTGTTCCTGGTCCAGGACCTGGATGCCCCGGCCGGCCAGGGCGGCCTCGGCGGCCTTATCGTCGGCCACCCGGAAGATCATATAGGCGTGGTCCACGTCCTTGCCCCCCAGGAAGGCGTACATGTACTCCACGTTCACCTTGGCGTCGGTGAGCACCTGGAGCACCCGGTTCAGGCCGCCGGGCACGTCGGGGATGGCCACCCCCACCACGGGGGTGAGGCTGTGGACGTAGCCCGCGTCCTTGAGCAGGGTGGTGGCCTTGTACAGGTCGTTGACGATGAGGCGGACGATGCCGAAGTCCTTGGTCTCGGCCAGGGAGAGGGCCCGCATGTCGATCTGCCCCTGGGCCAGCACGGCGGTGAGGGCGTACAGGGCCCCGGGCTTATTTTCCACAAAGACGGAGATCTGCTTCATGCTCATAGCGTTGTACCCTCCTTAAATTTTCCGCTTGTCGATGACGCGGACGGCCTTGCCCTCGCTGCGGACAATGGACTTGGGGGCCACCAGGGTGACCTTGGCGGCCAGGCCCAGCATGGACCGCAGGCCGTCCACCAGCTCCTTCTGCCGGCGCTCGATCTCGCCCATGTTGTCGGTGAACATCTCGGGGGTCATCTCCACCTGTACGTCCAGGGTGTCGGTGGAGCGCACCCGGTCCACGATGATCTGGTAGTTGGCCGGATAGCCGTGGTTCAGGAGCACCGTCTCGATCTGGGACGGGAACACGTTCACGCCGCGGATGATAAGCATGTCGTCGGTGCGGCCGCGGGGCTTGGTCATCTTCACGTGGGTGCGGCCGCAGGAGCACTTCTCATGGCTGAGCACGCAGATGTCCCGGGTGCGGTAGCGCAGCAGGGGGAAGGCCTCCTTGGTGATGGAGGTGAACACCAGCTCGCCCTGCTGGCCGTCGGGGAGGACCTCGCCGGTCTCCGGGTCGATGATCTCGGCGATGAAGTGGTCCTCGTTGATGTGCATGCCGGCCTGGGCGGAGCACTCAAAGGCCACGCCGGGGCCGGAGAGCTCGGTGAGGCCGTAGATGTCATAGGCCTTGATGCCCAGGGTGTTCTGGATGTCCTGGCGCATCTCCTCGCTCCAGGCCTCCGCGCCGAAAATGCCCGCCTTCAGGGGGATTTGATCGGGGGTGAGGCCCATCTCCTTCATGGTCTCGCCGATGTAGGCGGCGTAGGAGGGGGTGCAGCACAGAATGGTGGCGTTCAGGTCCCGGATGAACATGATCTGCCGCTCGGTGTTGCCCGAGGAGGTGGGGATGGTGAGGCAGCCCACCTTGTGGCTGCCGCCGTTGAGGCCGGGGCCGCCGGTGAACAGGCCGTAGCCGTAGGACACCTGGCACACGTCCTCGTCGGTGCCGCCGGCGGCCACGATGGCCCGGGCGCAGCAGTCCTCCCACAGGTCGATGTCGTGCTGGGTGTAGAAGGCCACCACCCGCTTGCCGGTGGTGCCGGAGGTGGACTGGATGCGCACGCAGTCCTTCAGGGGCTTGGCCACCAGGCCATAGGGATAGGCCTCCCGCAGGTCGGCTTTGGAGATAAAGGGCAGCTTATGCAGGTCTTCCGTCCCCTTGATGTCCTCGGGGGTCAGGCCCTTGGCCTCCATCTTCTTGCGGTAGTAGGGCACATTGTCCCACACATGCTTCACCTGCTTGACCAGACGCTCGTCCTGCCAAGCCTTGATCTGTTCCCGAGACGCGGTCTCGATCTCGGGCTGATAGTACCGTTCCATTGGGATCATCCCTTTCTTGATTGATTTTCCACAGGGGGATTCCGCCGTCCATCTTCTCAAGCCTTCCCCTGGGGGCCGACTCCCCTTGTCAAGGGGAGATGGCCGAAGGCCAGAGGGGATAGGGTCAGGCGCCCCCGAAGGGGGCGGATGAGGGGGCGGGTTTCGGACTGGGTTCTTTTCCCGCAGAGAGTTTCGCCGCTGCGGCGGCGAGTTTCTTTCTGGATGCCCAGAAAGGAACCAATGGCCCAGGCCACCTTCTCTTGGCCCTTCGGGCCAATTCACCTTGAGAGGTACCAGGGCGCGGCTCAGGATGAGCGCTTCGCGCTCATATTCGCCCTCCCTACCCCCTCTGGCCCTCCGGGCCATCTCCCCCTGACAGGGGGAGTCGGCCCCGGACCCCATTTTTACGGGGGCCGCCAATTAGGCAAACTTGGCGGTTATCGCAAAGGCGCGGGTGGTTCAGTCGATTGGTTTCTCTTCTATTACCGCTGCCGCTGAGGGTTTGGTAACCTTTGAGCGGTGCTCCTCCTGGTGGAAAGCGCGCCTTTGGGGCTGGTGGGCCCAAGTTGTGCGGCTGGGAAATCGCGGGCGGCCCGGTGTGCCGCCCCTACGACATTCAGGAGGAGCTTCCGGTTTTGCCGTAGGGGCCGAGACCTCGGCGGCCCGCGGGCGCACACTGTGCGCCCCTACGAAGAGGCGGGGGAATTGCCACGGCGGGCGGGTGAGGACACCCGCCCCTACGGCAGATATCGAAACGATTTCGTTCTTTTCGTAGGGGCCGGTCCCAGACCGGCCCGTCCCTTCCAGTCTGCCGGATGGTTTGCAACACCCGTAGGGGCGGCCCCATGTGGCCGCCCGCTGGGACGACACGGCCCGTTGACTGCTTACCGCTAGATCCGGCTCAGCCTCTGCCCCAGAGCCACGCCCAGGAGACAGAGGACCACGCAGAGGACCATGTAGCTTCCGCCCAGCAGCCACTTCCCCTTCTCCAGCAGGGTCAGGGTCTCCAGCGAGAAAGTAGAAAAGGTGGTAAAGCCGCCGCACACGCCGGTTTTCCAAAAGAGGGTCCAGCCCGAGGACAGCCGTCCCCGGCCCGCCCACCCGGCGATGAAGCCGATGAGCACCGCCCCCAGCAGGTTGGTGACCAGAGTGAGCAGGGGGAACTCCCCCCGGAAGGGCAGCAGGCTGAGCCCCCAGCGGCCTATGGCCCCCAGGGCGCCGCCCGCCCCCACCGCCAGGAGAGGGAAAAAGTTCATTGGGGGGCCTCCTTTTTCTTGCAGCTTGCTAAACAACCGGAGGCGGGCCGAATGGCCCCCACCCGGCGTTATGTGTCCTGATCCAGCCGGTCAATTAGATAGGCCAGCGCAAAAGAGAGGATTCCGAATCCAAGACACGTAAAGGGGCTGACGTCGGAAAAAATGGGAAATAAGCTGCGGAGGAACATCCCCGCCGCAGCGAGAATCAGGCACAGCCCACCCCAGATGCGCAGAAACAGAGACCAAAACATAATCGAAATGCCCTCCTTATTTCATTCCTGTGCGGGGATTTGCGGGAGGAAAATGGAGTGGCCGGCGACGTATTGCAGATAGTCGGCGCGGCGCGCCCTGCAAGTGGTCCGAGACCTGCCCCCTCATCCGTCGCCCTTCGCGTGCACCTTTCCCCTAAGGGGGAAGGCTCGCGGGCGGCCCAGTGTGCCGCCCCTACGAAGAGGCGGGGGAACTGCCACGGCGGGCGGGTGAGGACACCCGCCCCTACGGCGGAAAACGAACCGGGGACGTTGATTCGGCAAAGCCAGGCGCAAGAGTGGGGCCGCGGCAGTTCCAATTTTCCTCCCACTCAGGCCCCCAGTGGGGCCGGAGGGGAGCGCGCTCAAGCACTCCTGATTTTGCGCGCCGGAAGTTTTCCGCCCATTCCAAGGGGTAACCCCCGTAATGGGGTCCGGGGAAAGGCGACTATGAGCACGGAGTGCTCATCTGGAGCCGTCCCCGGTGGCGTTTTGCCTACTTTGCCGCCATGGGCAAAGTAGGTCGCCTGCCGCCATGGGCAAAGTAGGTCGCCGCCCGCAGGCGGCGAAATCCCCCTGCCCTGGAATCAGTATTTAAGCATTTTTCCCCAGCTCAAACGCCTTTTTATTCAGCTCCAAAAACTTCGCCGGCACCATAGCCTCCAGAGACTTCTGCCAGGCCTCCTCGGGCAGATCGAAGTAGTGAGACAGCCGCCCCATCAAGACGATGTTCACCGCCTTGGAGGAGCCGGCCTCCTCGGCCAGCTTCAGGCAGTCCAGGGCGTCCACCTTGGCCCCGGCGGCCTTCATCTTCTCCACCAGGTTCCCGGGGTACTGGGCGGCCCCGGTGATGACGGGCATAGGGTCGATCTGTTGGGTGTTGGTGACGATCTGGCCGTCGGGCTTTAAGTAGCTCAGCCACCGGGCGGCCTCCAGCAGCTCAAAGGAGACGATGAAGTCGGCCTCCCCCCTGTCAATGACCGGGGAGTTCACCCGGTCGCCGTAGCGCACATAGGTAACCACGCTGCCGCCCCGCTGGGACATGCCGTGGACCTCGGACACCTTCACGTCGTAGCCCTGTTCCATGAGCAGGTGGCCCAGCAGCTTGCTGGCCAGC
>CASFKT010000153.1 GCA_949295195.1 uncultured bacterium
TCCTGGAAGGGGAACAGCCGGGAGGCATACTGGGTAAAGACCTCGTTGCCGTAGTCCTCCACCCCCAGGCTGGCCAGGTGGGTGAGGCCCCGCTCCACCGCCCGGCGGGCCCGCTGCTCCATGGACTTGGGGCTGTCGCTGAGCTGGGCGCACAGGGCGCCCACCCCCACCTGGCTCACCTGCTGGTGACGCTCCAGCAGATACAGGCACATCTCCATAATGTCCTTGGCCCCCTTCTCCCCGGCCATGCCCAGCTGGCTCAGGGTGGTCTGGAGCCGGCGGCGGTACTGCTCCCGCTGCTGGTCGGCGGTGGAGGCGAGCTGCTTCTCCCCAAACACGCTCTGGATGGTGTACAGGTTCCGCTCGTTCTCCAGCTGCTGGCTCACGTTGCGGATGACCTGGCGCACCTCGATGAGGTTGATGGGCTTGCTGATGAAGAAGTCCACCCCGGCCAGATAGGCCTTGGCCACCATCTCCTTGCTGCTCACCTGGGAGATCATGATGAACTTGGCCGTGCAGCCCTGCTCCTTCAGCTCCCGGACCACCTGAATGCCGTCCTTCTGGGGCATGAGCAGGTCCACCAGAATCAAATCCGGGGCCAGGGCCAGGATCTGCTGCAGGTCGGCCGGGCCGCCGCCGCTGTCGCCGCAGATAGTCCCCAGCTGATTGCCCTCCACAATATCCTCCAGCACCCCGATGACCGAGGTGTCGTCCTCTACAATATAGATTCTCATACTTCTCCCTTCTCCAAGCGATTCATTGGGATTTTGATTTCAAACCGGGCCCCGCCCCCGGGCGTCTTGGGGGTCTCTCCCGCTCCGCTGGCCACCTGGATGCTGCCGCCCAGCTCCTGGACCATAAATTCCACCGCGGGCAGTCCGATGCCCCGGCTGATATTTCCGGTCTTGGGGTCAAACTTGGTGGAGTAACCCACATGAAACAGATTCCGCATGGCCCGGGGGGTGATGCCCGGACCGTTGTCCTGGACGGTGAGGAGGAGCTGCCCCTCCTCCACCCGCTCGTCCACCCAGATGACGCCGATGCCCTTCCCGCTCTGGATGGCTTCGGCGGCGTTGATGACCAGGTTCTTTAAAATGGACATAATGCGGTAGTGCTCCCCGGTGGCGAAGTCGGACTCGCACCGGCACAGCAGGTCGACGTCCGCCTTCTTCTCTCCCAGGATGTGGCGCATGGTGTCCTGAAGGATCAGAAACAGGTCGGACATCCACATCTGCTCCCCCTGGTCGGTGCCGGTGCCGGCCACCTCCCCCTCGATGCCCCGGACAATGGACAGGTTGTCCTTCTTCACCTCGTGCACGTCCCGGGCGATGGACAGGGCCAGCTGACGCACCTCCTCGGGGCAGTCCAGCTCCCCCAGCCGCTCGTACAGCCGGTAGGCCCGGGCCATGATGCCCTCGATGTTCTCCGCGTCCTTTTTCAGGAAATAGAGCTCATTTTTCAAGTTGGCGGTCATCAGAAACAGCCGCTGGTACCGCCGCTCGTGCTCCTCCGCCAGCAGGAGGCGGCGGTAGCGCTTCATCCCCCACAGCACCAGGGAGGCCAGCAGGGCCCGGGCCAGTCCAATCACCATCAGCCAGACCAAGACGTCGACGTTGGGCAGCCCCCCGTTGTCCAGGGAGAAGTTCACAATGTTGGACACCCCGTCGCACAGCCAGAAGGTCCACCAAAGCTGAGACAGGGGGGCCTGGTACCGGTCCCGCACCAGCAGGCACAGCAGCCCATCGTAGCAGGGGTAGAAAATTGCTGCCGGGCAGTTGAGCAGGATGGCCTGGGTCCAAACTTCGCCCCCTCCCACAATGTCTATGGCCGAGCGCACCAGCAGGAGGCACGCCCCGGTCAGGACTCCGGTCAGGGGGGTGCGGCTGTCCTGAAGCAGGGTGAGCAGCAGCACCGGAAAGAGCACCACCGCCCCGGAGATGCGGAAATTGTCGTTGCCCAGGTTGAAAAAAACTTCGCCGCTGAGCACCGTGGCCACCGCCGTCAGCAGCATCCGCTCCCACCGGGCGGCACGCCAGGGAAACCTCCGCTTCTTCCCCTCCATCTGCCTCCTCCTCTCCGCCCCTTGGCGCATTTTGTCAGCAAAATTATACCATGCTTCGCCCCACTTTCCCAGCGAAAATTTTTCCTGCTCTCCGGCGCAAAAAAACCGGCCGTTCAGGCCGGTCCTTTTGCAGCGTCTTTCCCTTACAGCCAGAGCAGCACCCCGCACCAGATGGCGGAGGCCAGGGCGGCCCCCGCCGCCCCCCACACGGGGCCGGACAGGCTGAAGAAAGGGAACCCCTTCAGCCGCCGGTTCCAGGCCCGGTTCCCCTTCAGATAGCCGTCCGCCGCCTGACGGGCCTGGCGGATCACCTGGTCGGCGCTGACCCCCTCCCGGGAGAGGGCCTCCTCCTTCACAATAAAAATGGCCTCCTCAAACAGCTTGGGGTCGGGGGACTTGACCAGGATCACCTGGCGGGTAATTCCCTTCACCATCGTTTGGTCACTTCCTTTCTGCGCGCTCTGCCCCGTTGTCAGAGTCTGGAATTATTCTGTCCCAGTTTCTGGCGGTATATTCTCCCCCCGCCCTCCGTACACTGAAAACAAACCGGGAGAAGGGGAGATGCGCGTGACCGCCGTCCAAAAGACGCTGCTTCGGGAGTTTTTGATCCTTTATTTCACCAACGCGGCCCTCATCTTTCTGGCGCAGGTGTTTTTGTACTGAGCGGTTTCGTTTCTTGTAGGGGGGATTTCGCCGCCTGCGGGCGGCGGGAGAGTTCCGCCCTGCGGGGCGGGTTACTTTCCCAGCGATGGGAAAGTAACCAAAGGATCGCCGGGGACGGCTCCAGATGAGCACTTCGTGCTCATAGTCGCCTTTCCCCGGACCCCTATTACGGGGTTACCCCTTTGGTCAGGCAGAACATTTCCGGCGCGCAAAATCTGAGTGAGTGCCTAAATTCCCGCCGGGCCACTGGGCCCTGGGTTTGCGGAAAATTAGAGCGAGTGCGGCTCCATTTCTGCGCCTGAGTTTGCCGAACCAACACGCCCGGTCCGTTTCCAACCGTAGGGGCGGCACACTGGGCCGCCCCTAAGCCTTCCCCCTTCCAGAGGGAAGGTGCCGAGCGCATGCGAGGCGGATGAGGGTGGGCTCTGGAATCGCAGAGGCCCCTTAGCGGGCCGCCGAAGTCGTCGGCCCCTACGGCAAAACCGGAAGATTCCCCCATCTCGTAGGGGCGGGTGTCCTCACCCGCCCGCCCCAGAGGATTCCTCCCACTCGTAGGGACGGCTATCAGCCGCCCGTCTCAAACTGCGTCCCATTTACGGTCGGGCCGGTCTGGGACCGGCCCCTGCGGCGTTCACCGGACAGGTTTCTGCATTTTCGTAGGGGCGGCCCCATGTGGCCGCCCGTTCCCCGTGGGGTACGGCACCCGTAGGGCGCGGCCTCCTGGACGCGCCGTTCCTCGTTCTCCCCCCGCCCCCAAAGATTGACACTTTCTCCCTCTTGTACTATAATAAAAAAGGGCCGGAACCACAGCGGGTCCGGCCCACAATCCACAGGCGGAAGCCTGGCACAGAAACAAAATACCGCGGACAGGGTCCGGGTGCGGGAACACCCGGGACCCCTGCTTTGGGTGCACGCACACCCTCCACAACCGGAACACCGGCGTCCAGCGGCTCTTTGAGTATAGCACATTCCCCGTGCTGTCGCAAGGAGGGTCCGCAGAAAACGCCATGGTCCGGGCGGCCTGCTATACGCGCGCCGCGCTGGGGGGAGCAATCCTACAGCGCGGCGTTTTGTTCTGTCCGGGTTCCGAAGTCCTGGCCGCCGTCCGGTTTGGGGCGGCGGCCGGGCAAAGAAAACACTTCGGAACCTGGGACAAAACAGAAGGGAGGCGGGGCTCATGGACGATGGACGTGAGACCGTCCGGGCTCGGGAGGCGTGGACGCTTTCTCCCCGGGCAGAGCAGAACCTTCAGGAATTGGAACAGGCGGTGCGGCAGGCCAGGGAGGAGGCAGAGCTCCCCGGCACTCCGGCGGCCCGGCTGTGCCGGTCGGCGGCGCTGGAGCGCTCGGAGGAGCTGTTGGAACAGCTGGCCGCAGCAGTGAAAGGGGGCCGCTCCCGGCCCAAGGGAAGCCTGGACCGGCTCGCGGCGGAGCTGCGGGGGGACGTCCGGCGGTCCAGCCTGTATTTTCGGGCGGTGCAGCTGGTCTGTGAATCCATCCGGCCCGCAGGCTGCTCTCTGGTCCTGGATGACCGGGACCTGGAGGCTCCCAGGGAGACATAAAAAACGCCGTCCCGCGCTTCGCACGGGACGGCGTTTTCTTCATCCTTTGGGGACCGTCAATTACTTGTGGTCCACGGAGTACATGTGCTTGATCAGCTCCAGCACCTTGTTGGAGTAGCCGATCTCGTTGTCGTACCAGGACACGACCTTCACGAAGGTATCGGTCAGGGCGATGCCGGCGTCGGCGTCGAAGATGGAGGTGCGGGTGTCGCCCAGGAAGTCGCTGGACACCACGGCCTCGTCGGTGTAGCCCAGGATGCCCTTCAGCTCGCCCTC
>CASFKT010000154.1 GCA_949295195.1 uncultured bacterium
ATGATCCACAGGCAGCCTCCGCCGCCAAAGCCGTTATTGCAGCACCCCATTGATGAAGTACCTCCCGTTATGAAGTCTGAGACGGCTCTCCGCCGTGCTCAGTCCATCCTATGTACCGGGAGAAAAAGGGTTACAGATAGAGGCTGTCAAATTTCATGAGAATGGTAGCCACCTCCGCCCGGCTGGCCGGGTCCTGCGGCCGGATGGTCCCGTCGCCGGAGGGGACGATGAGCTGGTTGGCCACCGCCCAGGACACCGCCTCCTGGGCCCAGGAGGCCGTCTGTCCTCCGTCGCTGTATTGAGACAGATCCGCCCCGCCGGTGAGGGTCAGCCCCAGGTACTGCCGGGCGAAGCTGTGGAGCATCACCAGAAGCTGCTGGCGGGTGATGCTCTGCTCCGGACCGAAGGAGCCCTCTCCGGTGCCGGCGGTCACCCCCTGGACATAGCCCCAGCGCACATAGGGGGCGTACCAGCTGTCCGCGGCCACATCCCAGAAGCTGGCCTGGGCGCTGTTCAGCTCCTCCTCCGGCGAACCCGCCAGGCGGTACAGCACCGTCACCAGCATGGCCCGGTTCATGGTCAGGTTCGGCGAGAAGGCGTCGGCGCTGGTGCCGGAGAACAGGCCGTTGGTATAGGCGTACTCCACCGCGCTCTCATACCAGTCCCCCTGTGCCACATCCACAAAGGGCAGGGACTGCTTCCCGGAGTCCGTAAAGGTGTATCTGCCCTGGAGCCCCAGATACATCACGCCGGAGCGCACCGTCAGGGAGGCGGAGGTGTCCTCCCCCACCAGGTAGCGGTGTCCCGCCGTCAGCCGGGTCCCGGAGGGCACCGTGGTCCCGTCGGTCACGTCGATGACCGCGCCGCTGTGGGCCAGCTCCCCGGTCCCCCCGTAGATCATCAGGCCGGAGCCGGTAGGCCGGAGCCGGTGGGCAGGGTGATGGTATCCCCCTGGGAGAAGGTGCGGCTTTGAAAATCGGCGCTGTACAGGCCGCTCGTGCCGGTCCCGCCCTGGAGCTGGGCGGCCGCCTGGTCGTAGGCCTCCTGCATGGCGTCGTTCTGAATCTCCTCCAGCTGTCTCTGGGCGCTGGGGAGAAATGTATCGGTGAGATAGCTCAGAGAGATCAGGCTGTCCCCGTTTCCCAGGGCCAGCGCTCCTCCGGCCAGCGCCGCCGCCATCCCGGCCGCGCACAGGGCCAGGCGGAATTTGGGCCGTCTCATGTGGCGTCTCCCTCCTCTTCCTCATCCTCCCGCTGGGAGATCATATAGCTCAGCGCCAGCAGGCTGTCGGAGAAGTGGACGCTCTCCACCACCACATCAGAGCCGGGAAAGGACACCTCGTAGTTGGTGAAGTTCCAGATGCCCCGGACGCCGGCGGCCACCAGCCGCTCCCCCATACACTGGGCGGCGGACTTGGGCACCGTCAGCAGGCCCACATTGACCGGGTGCTCCGCCAGGAACGCCTCCAGCGTGTCGGCGTGGTACACCGGTACGCCGGCAATCTGGGTGCCCACGGTGCGCTCCTGCACGTCAAAGGCGGCCAGCAGCTGAAAGCCGTTGCTGGAAAATTTGAAGTTTTCAATGAGGGCCCGTCCCAGGTTGCCCGCGCCCAGCACCACAATGGTGTGGCCCCGGTTGATCCCCAGGATCTCCCCGATCTGCTCCTTGAGCCCGTCCACCTTATAGCCGTAGCCCTGCTGGCCGAACCCGCCGAAGCAGAACAGGTCCTGCCGGATCTGGGAGGCGGTCAGCCCCATGGACTTGCCCAGGGCGCTGGAGGAGATGCGGACCACCCCCTTGCGCTGCAGCTCGGACAGCTGGCGGTAATAGCGGGGCAGTCGGCGGATGACCGCTGTGGATACCTTGGAATTCCGCTTCATAGGCTCCCCCCTTCTTTCTGATGTATTTTCCATAACAGTAGTTTACTCGAACTCGCCCTCCCTGTCAAACCCCGGATTTTGGGGGGCAGGCCTCGGGGCAGTGAGAGGACCGCCGCGGCTGATCTCGTCCGCGGCGGTCCTTTTTCCGATGCCAGTGGTTTATTCCGCTGCGCCCAGATACCGCTCCCGCACCAGGCGCAGCGTCTCCGGGGCGTTGGCCGCCAGGACGGGGGTGCGCCGGTCCAGGGGGAGGAATTCCCCCTCCAGATCGCACAGGCTTCCCCCGGCTTCGGCCAGGATGATCCGGCCGGCGTTGTGATCCCAGGGGCAGGAGCGCAGGGTCACGAACAGATCGGCCTCCCCCGCCGCCAGGGCGCACAGCTCCAGGGCCACCGACCCCAGGCTCCGCACCCCCCGTACCTCCCGGGCCAGCCGGAGCAGGCCCTCCTGCCGGGGGTGGGGATTCAGCAGGGTGCGGGGCACCCCGGGGACGGTCAGCAGCAGTTCCTGCACCTCCCGCCGGCGGGAGGTGTGGAGGGGCGTACCGTCCCGGAAGGCCCCGCTCCCCGCCTCGGCCCAGTAGAGGGCGGGCCGCTCCACGTCCAGCACCAGGCCGAACAGGGGCTCCTCCCCTCTCCAGCACCCCACGGACACGGCGTAGTTCCGGTGCTGGCTGACAAAGTTGGTGGTGCCGTCGATGGGGTCTAGGTACCAGGTGCAGCCCTCCGCACCCTCGTTGGCGGCGGGGTACTCCTCCCCCACGATGATATCCTGGGGGAACGCCTCTGAAATTCCCCGACGGAGAAACTGCTCCGTCTCCTTGTCCCACCGGGTCACCAGATCCTGGTACCCGCTCTTGTGCTGGATCTCATCCTCCCGCAGGCGGCTCTCCCGCAATGCGGCGCCGGCCTGCAAGACCAGCTCCCGCGCTAAGGCAAATCGCTCCATAACTTGTCCTTCCTCCTCGTTTCGTCCCTCCAGCAAACCACATTTTGGACCGTCTGTCAAGTTTTTTCTCCATTTTCGTTCCGTCTGTCCCTGCAGAAACCCGCCGGCGAATTGACAGCGCCATGGAAATAAGCTATGATAGTGTCTGCTGCATTGGCCGCGAAGCGGTTTCATGATGCGGCAACGTCTGTAAAAGAGGGAAGGAGTTCTCATTGTGAAAGAACGAGAAACATTTGCCTCCCGCCTGGGATTCGTGCTCATCTCCGCCGGATGTGCCATCGGCCTGGGCAACGTATGAAGGTTCCCCTACATCGTAGGGCAGTACGGCGGCGCCGCCTTTGTGGTCATCTATATCATGTTCCTGCTCATCATGGGTCTGCCCATCATGTCCATGGAGTTCTCCGTGGGCCGGGCCAGCCGCAAGAGCATCACCATGTCCTTTCAGGAGCTGGAGCCCAAGGGGACCAAGTGGCACTGGTACGGCTGGTTCGGCATGGCGGGAAACTATCTTTTGATGATGTTCTATACCACCATCGCCGGATGGCTGCTCCTCTACTTCTTCAAAGTGGCCTCCGGCCAGTTTGAGGGGATGACCACCGCCCAGGTGAGCGAGGCCTTTACCGCCATGCAGACCCAGGACGTGGGAATCCAGCTGCTGTTCATGGCCCTGGTGGTGGTCCTGGGCATGGTGGTGTGCAGCCGCGGCCTGAAAAACGGTGTGGAGAAAGCCAACAAGGCCATGATGCTCTGCCTGCTGGCCCTGCTGGTGGTGCTGGCGGCGCGGGCCCTGAGCCTGCCCGGCGCGGTGGAGGGACTGAAGTTTTACCTGGTCCCCAATTTCCACAACCTGATGTACGACGCCGAGGGAAATTTCCGTCTGTTCCGGGCGGTCTATGACGCCATGGGGCAGGCCTTTTTCACCCTGAGCCTGGGCATCGGCGCCATGGCCATCTTCGGAAGCTACATCGGCCGGGAGCGGAGACTGTTCGGCGAGGCCATCAACGTAGGCATTCTGGACACCTTCGTGGCCTTCACCTCCGGCCTCATCATCTTCCCCTCCGCCTTCGCCTTCGGGGTCAACCCGGACTCCGGCCCCAACCTGATCTTCGTCACCCTGCCCAACGTGTTCAATTCCATGCCCGGCGGGCGGCTGTGGGGGGCGCTGTTCTTCGTGTTCCTGTTCTTTGCCGCCCTGTCCACGGTCACCGCGGTGTTTGAGAACATCCTGGCCTGCTGGATGGACCGGTGGAACATCTCCCGGAACAAGGCGGTGGCCGCCAATCTGGTGCTCATCCTCCTGTTGAGCCTGCCCTGCCTGCTGGGCAACAACCTGTGGAGCGGCGTGCAGATCCTGGGCATGAGCATCATGGACTTCGAGGACTTCCTGGTGAGCAACAACCTGCTGCCCCTGGGCTCGGTGATCTACCTGCTGTTCTGCTGCACCTCCTCCAAGTACGGCTGGGGCTTCGACAACTTCCTGGAGGAGGCAGATCAGGGCCAGGGCATCCGCTTCCCCGCCCGGTTCCGGATCTACTTTACATATATCCTGCCGGTGATCGTCCTGGTCATCTTTGTCATGGGCTACTGGGACAAGTTCGGCGGCTGAGACGCTTTGCCGCACTCCAGCACAGTGTCATAAAAACGCTCCCCGGGTCCTTCGGCCAAGCCGAAGCCCCGGGGAGCGTTTTTTATTCCCGCAGCAAATAGCAGAAGTCGCCGGCATAATAAAACTCCAGCTGTATTTCAAAGCACTTTGACCCATAATTCAGAAATCCGCTGAGCCAGGCCTGATTGTATCCGTACATCTCGTCCATCACGTCCACCGTCCCGCCGGGATAGCGCTCCAAAAACTCCGGGATGGACATTTTCCGCCCGGTGAAGCTGCCGAAGTTGCCGCAGAGGACGTCCTGATACTCCAGAACATAGGCACGGCAGAACCTCCAGTCCACCCCGGTGATCCGGACGTCGCCGTCCACCTGGCAGGCATCTTCTACCCGCAGATAGCCCCCCTGAAAACAAAACCGGATAGAGTCCTCCTCCGGCACAAGTTCCATCAGATACGCGTCGTGCAGGCTGTAGGGCGGCTCCGCCGTCCGCTCCTTTCGGACTATGGTCTCTATGGCCCCTCTCCCCTCTCCGCGGCCGTGCCGCCTCTGTGTTCTGCCCTCAGCATACCGCAGTTTCCTCTAAATGACAACCGTTTCAGACCAGAAAAGCCCGGACCCATTGGAATGGGTCCGGGCTTTTTGTAATCTCTGAGAGAATCTTACATGGCAGCGGGCACGTGGATGACCCCCACGGGGCACTCCTTCACGCACAGCTGGCAGCCCACACACTTCTCCTGATCGATGTAGGCCACGTTGTTCTCCACGGTGATGGCCTCTCTGGGGCAGGCCTTGGCGCACTTCATGCAGCCGATGCAGCCCGCGGTACAGGCCTTCCGGGTCTGGGCGCCCTTGTCCTTGTTCTGGCACAGGACCACAGGCTTGCGCTTGTGCTCGGG
>CASFKT010000155.1 GCA_949295195.1 uncultured bacterium
CTGGCCCAGCAGATGGAGAAGGAGTGACCCATGGCATTTGAAGGACTGACCGAAAAGCTCTCCGCCGCCTTTAAAAAGCTGCGCGGCAAGGGGCGGCTGACCGAGGCCGACGTGAAGGAGGCCATGCGGGAGATCCGCCTGGCTCTGCTGGAGGCCGACGTGAGCTATAAGGTGGTCAAGCAGTTCATTGCCCAGGTCACCGAGAAAGCGGTGGGCGCCGACGTACTGGAGGCTCTCTCCCCCGCCCAGCAGATCGTCAAGATCGTCAACCAGGAGCTCACCGACCTGATGGGCGGTGAGAGCACCAAGCTGACCATCGCCTCCAAGCCCCCCACCGTGGTGATGATGGTGGGCCTCCAGGGCGCGGGCAAGACCACCAACTGCGCCAAGCTGGCCGGCCTGATGAAACGCAAGGAGGGCAAGCGCCCTCTGCTGGCTGCCTGCGACATCTACCGCCCCGCCGCCATTCAGCAGCTGGAGGTGGTGGGCAAGCAGCTGGACATCCCCGTGTTCCAGATGGGCCAGACCGACCCGGTGGACATCGCCAAGGCGGCCATCGCCCACGCCAGGGAGCACGGCAACGATCTGGTGTTCCTGGACACCGCCGGACGGCTCCATGTGGACGAGGAGCTGATGGATGAGCTCAAACGCATCAAGGCGGCGGTGGAGCCCACCGAGATCCTGCTGGTGGTGGACGCCATGATCGGCCAGGACGCGGTGAACGCGGCCAAGGCCTTTGACGACGCCCTGGACATCGACGGCGTGGTGCTCACCAAGCTGGACGGCGACGCCCGAGGGGGCGCGGCACTGTCCATCAAGGCGGTCACCGGCAAGCCCATCAAGTTTGTGGGCGTGGGCGAAAAGCTGGACCAGATCGAGGTCTTCCACCCCGACCGCATGGCCAGCCGCATCCTGGGCATGGGCGACGTGCTCTCCCTTATTGAAAAGGCGGAGCAGAACTTCGACCAGAAGAAGGCCCTGGAGCTTCAGGAGAAGCTGCGAAAAAACAAATTTACCCTCACCGATTTCTATGAGCAGATGGCTCAGCTTCAAAATATGGGCTCCCTCACCGAGCTGGCGGGGATGCTCCCCGGTGTGAAGGCCTCCGATCTGGAGGGGGCCGACCTGAACACCGACATGTTCAAGCAGATGTCCGCCATCATCCAGTCCATGACCCCCTATGAGCGGGAGAACCCCTCTGTGCTCAACTCCAGCCGGAAAAAGCGCATCGCCGCCGGCTCCGGCACCCAGGTAGTGGACGTGAACCGCCTTCTGAAGCAGTTCGAGCTGCTCCAGTCCTTAACCCGCCAGTTCTCCGGCGGCAAGCTGCCCCGGGGCCTGCGCAAGCGCATGGGCAAGAAGGGCGGCATGATGCCCGGAATGGGCGGCGGCATGCCCGGCGGATTCCCCTTCTAAGCGGTCTCCGCTTCAAAACCCACTGGCAACGCGTGGCACACGCGTTCCATATACAAAAGAATTCATTTGGAGGTGAATATAAATGGTCAAAATCAGACTGCGCCGCATGGGTGCCAAGAAGGCTCCCTTCTACCGCATCGTCGTGGCCGACTCCCGCTATCCCCGGGATGGCCGTTTCATCGAGGAGATCGGCACTTACAACCCCGTCGTCAACCCCGCTGAGCTGAAGGTGGACGTGGACCGCGCCCAGGCTTGGATCAAGACCGGCGCTCAGCCCACGGAGACCGTCCGTGATCTGCTGAAAAAGGCCGGCGCAATCTAAGGCTGGAGGTCTGCACAATGAAAGAGCTTCTGACCTATGTGGCCCGGAATCTGGTGGATCACCCGGAGCAGGTCTCTGTCAATGAGATCCAGTCCGACGGCGAGACCATTCTGGAGCTGCGCGTCGCCCCGGAGGACACCGGCAAGGTGATCGGCCGCCAGGGCCGCATCGCCAAAGAGATCCGCACCCTGATCCGCTCCGTGGCCCAGCGGTCCGGCAAGCGCGTCTCGGTGGAGATCGTCGACTGATCCCCCTCACAAGGAGTCTCCTGCCCGCGCCGGTCGCGCCGCAGGAGATTTTTTGTTATGCCATAACCCCTTACAAGGAGGTTTTCAACCATGAAGCAGCAGTATCTGGAAGTGGGAAAGATCACCAACGTCCACGGCCTCATGGGCGAGGTGCGGGTCCAGCCCTGGGCGGACTCCCCCGACTTTCTATGCCGGTTCAAGACCCTCTATGTGGATGAGACCCACTGGCCCATCCAGGTGGAGCGGGCCCGGGTCCATAAAAACATGGTGATTTTGAAGCTGAAGGACATCACCGATGTAAACGGCGCGCTGGCCCTGCGCAACGCCATTTTGTTCATCGACCGGAAGGACGCCGACCTGCCCGAGGGCAGCTTCTTCCTGGCCGACCTGATGGGGATGGAGGTGCGGGACGCCAAAAACGGCGCCGTGCTGGGGAAGATCGCCGACGTGCTCACCCTCCCCGCCAACAATGTGTATGTGGTCCGTGGGGGGGAGCGGGAGTGGATGATCCCCGCCGTGCCGGAGTTTGTCGCCGAGGTCAATATCGACGAGGACTATATGCGGGTCAACCTGATGGAGGGACTCTGACCGCCTGATTTCTCTGGGCGCGGGGGCGGGCTCATACCTTCCAGCGCTTTTCCCTGGAAAAGCAGCTCTTTATCAGCTTTGTGGGCTTTGCCGCCGTCCTGCTCTTTTTGACCATGGGTGTGAGCCTGGTTCTGGACATCAACCGGCAGTTTCAGTCCACTGACAGCCTGATTCGCTCCTCCGCCTCCTACATCGCCTCGCTGGACTCGGTAAAAAACATGCTGAAGCAGGGGTACCCAGATCCGGAAGTCACCAAGGAGCTGGACTCCTTCAACGAGAGCCTGGAAGACCTGCACGTCATTGTCATCTGCGACGCCAACAGCCTGCGCTTTTATCACACCAACCGTCAGGACGTGGGAGATTCCTTTGTGAACGGAGATCAGGAGGCCATTCTCCAGGGCAGCGAACCATACATCACCACCGGCTACGGCACATATGGAACCCAGCGGCGCGCCTTCCACGCAGTGGAGGATGCCGACGGGACCATCCTGGGCTTTGTGATGACCTCCACCTTTACGGCGGAAATTTCCGCCCACATCCACCGGCTGGTGCTCTACTGCCTGGTGCTGTTCGGCGCCGCCCTGGCGGTGGCCCTGGGTCTCTCCCGGGGGCTGGTGGCCCTGCTGCGCCGCTCCCTGTTGGGCTACCACCCCACCGAACTGCTGGAGCTCTATCTGCAGCAGGGGGAGGTGCTCAACGCGGTGGAGGACGGCCTGGTGGCTACCGACCCCAAAGGCAAGGTGGTCTTTGCCAATCAGACCGCCTGCCGGCTGCTCCAGAAGAGTGAAAAGGCCCTGAAGGGCCGGAAGCTGAACCAGGTCTTTCCGGAGAGCTCCTGTGTCCAGGCAGCCCGCACCGGGGAGGCGGTCCACAACCGCTCCTGCGTCATCAGCGGCCATCCGGTGCTCTCCAGCGAGATTCCCATCCCGGGAAAGTCCGGCTCCAGCGGGGTGCTGAACGTCTTTCACGACAAGACCGAGCTTCAGAAGCTGTCCGACGAGCTCTCCGGCGCCCACTACATGCTGGACACTCTGCGCTTCTTCAACCACGAGTTTATGAACAAGCTCCACGTGATCCTGGGGTACCTCCAGACCGGGGAGACGGAGAAGGCGGCCTCCTTTATTATCAACAGCAGCCTGGTGTCCAGCCAGGCCATCCGGGAGACCGCCGACTGCATCCGGGTCTCCCGCATCTGCGCCCTGATCATCGGCAAGATGATGCACGCCGCCGAGCTGGGCATCCGCCTGGCGGTGGCCCCGGACAGCTACTGCCGCAAGGAGGACCTGCTGCTGCCTGAGGAGGACTATGTGACCATCGTGGGCAATCTGCTGGAAAACGCGGTGGAGGAGCTCTCCCGGGGCGAACATGACCTCAAGGAGATCCGACTGGCCCTCTACTGCCGCCCGGACTGCAATGTGATCGTCTGTGAGGACACCGGCGGCGGCGTGGACCCGGAGATCCAGCCCCATATCTTTGAAAAAGGGGTCTCCTCCAAGGGGGAGGGCCGCGGATTGGGGCTGTGCCTTATCCACCAGTTGGTGGAACAGCACCACGGAACCATTGACGTAATGACCGAGGCCGGGGCGGGCACCTGCTTTACCCTGACCTTTACCGACTCTGTACCCGAGGAGGCGTAGCTATGGCATATCAAGTGATCATTATTGAGGACGACCCCATGGTGGCCGCCATCGACCGGCAGTATGTGGAGACGGACTCCCGCTTTCAGGTGGCCCATGTTCTCAAGAGCGGCGGAGAGGCCCTGGGCGTGCTGGAGCACTGCCGCCCGGATCTGATCATTCTGGACTATTACACCCCCTCCATGGACGGCATGGAGTTCGTGGACCGCCTCCACGCCATGGGACAGTACCCCGCCATCATCATGGTCACCTCGGCCAACGACCGGGAGATCGTCCAGGGCCTATTGTCCCGGGGGGTGCTGGACTATCTGGTCAAGCCCTTCGCCTTCGCCCGGTTCCGGCAGGCCATGGACAAATTTCTTCAGACACAGAATCTGCTCTCCTGTCCCCAGGAGAGCAGCCTGCTGGACCAGCAGGCCATCGACCGTCTGATCCGCCGGCAGGAGCGCCCGGAGCCGGGCGGGAATCAGATGAGCAAGGGGCTCAACGCCGCCACCCTGGAGCGGGTGCGCAGCTTTCTCTCCGCCAGCCGCGGGCAGGCCCTCACCAGCGAGGAGATCGCCGAACAGGTCCACCTGTCCCGCATCACCATCCGGAGGTATGTGAACTACATGGTGGAGACGGGGGAGCTGGCCAGCTCCATCGACTATCAGACCGGCGGCCGGCCCTCCATCCGTTACAGCTACACCGGGGAGGCCTCTGAACCGTAATTTTTTATATTCAAAACCGACAAAAGTCTCTTGCAAATTTTGTGCAAATCTTTCAATTTCAGTGACCACCCTCCCCCCGACTGTGCAGATGTGCCGGTCCGGGGGAGGTTTTTTTCTTTTCTTTGGATGTATCATCCAAAGCTATTCCGGTTACTTTACGTACAAAAGTCATTCCATAGGTACAAAAATTGACTTTGCCTCCGGGGGCGGCTACACTTTTTCTTAAGGATACGGACCGGACGGCATGGGGCGCGGACCGTTGGGAGGCAGTCCGCCGGATTGGTTTTCCCCACCGCTCCGGACGGTATCAAACCAATTTTGAATCGCCGGATGAGAGATGTAAAACCGTTCCGGCGGAAAGGAAGTGTGTGTGTATGTTGGAGATCTCCTTTGACGTCATGCAAAGCGCCGCCATCGCAGCTCTGGTTGCTCTGGTGGGCCGCGCCATCGTCAAGCGGGTCAAGTTCTTCCAGACTTACTGCGTGCCCGGCGTCGTGGTGGCCGGTCTGTTGGTCAGCATTGTGCTGGGCATCCTTCGGGCCAGTAATGTTCTGCAGGTGGAATTCGACGTCGCGGTGCTGAAAGAGTGGTTCATGGACATCTTCTTCACCGGAGTCGGTCTGACCGCCTCCTGGAAGCTCATTAAGTCGGGCGGCAAGGTGTGTATCGGCATTGCCGTCGCCACCATTGGCTTGATCCTGTGGCAGGATGTTCTGGGCGTGGTCTTGTCCATGGCCCTGGGCATGCATCCCCTCCAGGGCCTGGGTCTGGGCTCCCTGTCCCTGATGGGCGGCGTGGGCACCTCCGGCGCCATCGCCCCCACCTATGAGGCCCTGGGCGCCGAGAACGCCACGGTTCTGGCCGTTATGTGCGCCACCTTCGGCATGGTGTTCGCCAGCCTGACCGGCGGCCCTGTGGCCCGCGCTCTGATCAAGCGCCATCACCTGCACGGCGAGGACCGCAGCGAGAAGAACAAGGAAGAGATCTTCCCCCTGAACAACAAGAACCTGCTGAGCAGCGTATGTCTGATCATCGTGGCGGCCGGTCTGGGCTCCTACATCAAGGACTTCGCCGACATGATCCCCATGATCGAGTTCCCCTACTTCATCGGCTGTATGATCGGCGGCATCATCCTCCGCAACATTCTGGACGCGGTCCATGTGGAGGTCCGTGCCGAGGAGCTGGACGCCTTCGGCGATATCTGCCTGGAGATCTTCCTGGGCATGACCATGATGACCATTGACGTGACCCAGATCCTGGGCGTCATCGGCCCCTTCGTGATCATCTTCGCCGCCCAGGTCATCACCACCTGCATCTTCTGCTATATCGTCACCTTCCGCTGCTGCGGCCGCAACTACGACGCCGCCGTCATTGTGGCCGGCCACATCGGCATGGGCCTGGGCAACGGCCCCAACACCATGGCCAATGAGAAGGCCGTTATGGACGAGCACGGCTTCTCCCACATCGGCTGGGTCGTATACCCTCCCTTCGGACTGCTGGTGCTGGACATTTTCAATCCCATCTTCTGCTCGGTGATTGCAGAGCCTCTCACCAAATTCCTGGGATATATCTGAGACCATTTCCTATCTTCTCTCCCGCATACCTCCGCTCCCCCAGGAGCGGGGGTATTTTATTGCTCTTCATCTGGACACGCCGGGAACAACAGATGGAGAGGATCTCTCCTATATAGGAAAACCCTCTCCATCTCTATCAGAACATACTCAAATACATCCGCCGGGACAGGCGCTCCAGCATCTGAATGCCGGACATGCCGTTTCCCTTCCCTTTTCACGGAGCGCTCCCATTCGCCCTCCGGAAACATCCCGGTAATCTCGCTCCATCCTCAGGGCCGGACAATGTACCCCTCTTTTCTGGCCTTCGGCGCCGGGATTTCACCGTCGGCATAGCCCAGAATGCAGTTGCCCACTCCCTGGAGGTCCTCCGGCAGCCCCCACTTGCGCAGCAGCGCCTTGCCCTCAGGCCGCTCAAAGAGCTCCCGGGCCCGGTTGATCCAGCAGGAGGCCACCAGGCGGCGTTCATCAGGTTGCCCATCACCAGAGAACCATCCGGAACGGCGTTGGCCCCCTCGGCCAGCACCACCACCACGGTGGGCGCTCCATAGAAGGGGTCTGTCCCCGGCGCGCCCTGGATCTCCGCATTGAGCCTGGACATCTCCTGGATGGTCTCCCGATCCTGCACCACCACCATGACGGCGGACTGCTTCCCCATGGCGGAGGGAGCCCAGGTGCCGGCGTCCAGAATCGCCTCCAGCTCCTCCGGCTTGATCTGCTCCGGGCGGTAGCGCCGGACGCTCCGGCGCTCTCTCAAGGTCTTCAACGTCTCATTCATAGCAAAGCCATCCTTTCCCGTTTATTGGAGATGGCTCTATTATACGGCGAATCGCCGGGCTGCGCAAGCATCAGAGGGATATCCCCGCCTGTCCCAACACCGGAGTTCAGTTTTCTGTCTCCACAAGGAAAGAATTTGCAATTTAGGGCTACCCTCCTGGGGCAAAATATGGTACACTCAAGTATAAAACCTATCGGGAAGAGATATTGGAGGAACACAGCTATGAAATGCCCCTACTGCGGATATTTAGAGAGCAAAGTGGTGGATTCCCGCCCCGCCGACGAGGGGGCCAGCATCCGCCGCCGCCGGGAGTGCCTGTCCTGCCACAAGCGGTTTACCACCTATGAGATGATGGAGAGCCTGCCCCTGGTGGTGGTGAAGAAGGACGGCAGCCGCCAGAGCTTTGACCGCAACAAGGTGATGAGCGGCCTGATCCGGGCCTGTGAGAAGCGGCCGGTGTCCATCAACACTCTGGAGGAGATTGTCACTGAGATCGAGCAGGTGCTTCAGAACGAGATGGAGCGGGAGGTGAGCTCCGCCGAGATCGGGGAGCTGGTAATGGAGCGGCTGAAAAAGGTGGACGAGGTGGCCTATGTGCGCTTCGCCTCGGTGTACCGCCAGTTCAAGGACATCAACACCTTTATGCGGGAGCTGAACAAGCTGCTTGCGGACAAGTAAAAAAAGAAAAGGGCCTGGATTTCCAGGCCCTTTCAGGCTGTCGAAAAAGTCCAAGGACTTTTCCGACAGCCTGAAAAATGCCGTTACTTTCCCGCCGCTGCGCGGTGGAAAAGTCCTCGCTGCGCTCGCTGAACGCCTTGCCCTGCAAGGCATTCAGGGCATTTGATCCCACTCGAGGCGGGCTGCCGCCCCCTCGAGCTCCCCCAGGCCGTTTCTCTTGACATAAAAACGGGACCCGGAGGTATTTCTCCGGGTCCCGTCTCTTTCGGATCAAATCAGAAGGGGAAGAACTTACTTCAGCTCCACCTTGGCGCCGGCCTCTTCCAGCTTCTTCTTCATCTCCTCGGCCTCGTCCTTGGACACGCCCTCCTTCAGAGCCTTGGGGGCGCCCTCGACGGTAGCCTTGGCCTCGGCCAGGCCCTGGCCGGTGATCTCGCGGACAGCCTTGATGACCTTGATCTTGGCGGCGGCGTCGAAGCTGGCCAGGATCACGTCGAACTCGGTCTTCTCCTCAGCGGGAGCGGCAGCAGCGCCGCCAGCGGCGGGAGCGGCCATAGCGGCGGCGGACACGCCGAACTCCTCCTCCAGAGCGTGAACCAGCTCGGACAGCTCCAGAACGGTCAGGCCCTTCACTTCCTCGATGAGAGCGGTAATCTTCTCGCTAGCCATGGTAAAATACCTCCTAAAATGATAAATTCAAATATTAAAGTATGTGCCGGATCAATTACTCGGCGGGAGCGGCCTCGGGCTCGGCAGCGGCCTCTACGAAGCCGCCCTTCTCCTCGGCGATAGCCTTGAGCACGATGGCCAGGCTGGTGATGGGGGCCAGCATGGTACCCAGAACCTGGGCCTGCAGGACCTCCTTGGCAGGCAGCTCGGCGATGGCCATGATCTCCTCCAGGGGGAGGATCTTGCCGTCCATGAAGCCGGCCTTGATGGTAAACTTAGCGCCGTTGAACTGCTTGGCAAACTTGTTGATGACGCGCATGGGCGCGATGGGATCATTGTGGCTGATGGCCAGAGAAGTGGTGCCGTTCAGGCTCTCGCTCAGCTCGCTCAGGCCGGCGCCCTCCACGGCAAACCGGGTCAGAGTGTTCTTCACAACGGCGTACTCAACCTCGTTCTTACGCAGCTCGTTGCGGAGAGCGGTATCTTCCGCCACAGTGATGCCCTTATAGTCGACCAGGACGCCGGAGGCGGCGTTCTGCAGCTTCTCGGTCAGCTCGGCCACAACGGCCTTCTTCGCTTCCAGAACTTTTGCGTTGGGCATTTGGGTTTCACCTCCAGAGAATAATAAAACGCTGTTCTGCGCGCAAAGACACAAAACAGCGTAAACAAACCATATCTGTTTCCACCGCATCCTCGGCAGGACTTCCGCTTTCGCCGCCTGCTGTCTTTGAACGCAAAGAGCATTATAAAGGAGCGCTCGACAAAAGTCAAGCACATTTTTGGCGGCTTTTCACCGCCGGGCAGGGGAGGAAAAGACCACCCGTCTTGAAGCGGTCTTTTCACCCAGGCTTACTGCTGCTGGGTCTCCGCCTGCTGCTGGCCGAAGGAACGGCCGTTGTAGGTCAGGCAATTTTTGCACATCCGGTGAGGCAGCCGGTAGGCACCGCACTTGGGGCAGGTCACGATACCGGGAGTCTCCAGCTTCCAGTGGGAGCTGCGCCGCTTATCGCGCCGGGCCTTGGATACTTTTCTCTTAGGAACCCCAAGAGCTGCGCAAGCGCCGCCCATCGTGGATCTACGTCAGGTCTGCACCCGCACGGGCCGAGGTTGAGATCGGCGCCGCACTTGGCGCACAGCCCTTTGCAGTCTTCTGAGCAAAGGTTCTTTGTATCCATGGCGAGGACGAAGGCCGTGGTGACCACCTCGTCCAGATCCAGCTCGTTTCCGTCAAGCAGAATGATATCGTCCTCGCTGTCCTCATTCTCCAGCTTGTCAGCCAGCAGACTGTCCAGCGGGACGACCTTCTCCCGGGAAAATTCCTTCCCACAGCGGTCACAGACCAGATCCAGCTCCGAGCGGGCCGTGCCGCTCAGCACTAAGGCGCCCGCGTGGTTGGTCACGCTGCCCTCGACTGAGACGGGCCGGGTAATCGGCTTTCTCCCCCAAAAGTCCAGATCGGACAGGTCCATCTGGTACTGGAAGGTCTTCTCCGCGTCCGGTACGTGGATGATGTTCCGCAGATCCAGCCGCATGTGAGACCCCTCCTTTGGGGATACAGCCCCCTTACTCGCGTAATGGTACGGAGGATATTATACCCATGCTGAGAGGAATTGTCAAACATTTTTTTGTGTTGACAAAAGGAATTTTTTATGCTGGAATGGCAGTAGATACGACATGATCCACAAAAGGATGGGAACAATGAAGGAATTTACCATTGGCAAGAATGACGCCGGGCAGCGGCTGGACCGCTGGCTGGCCAAAACCCTCCCCCTCCTCCCGGCCCCCCTGGCCCAGAAGTATATCCGCCTCAAGCGGGTGAAGGTAAACGGCAAGGGGTCCAAGCGTGACGTGCGCCTGGCGGTGGGGGACGTGCTGCAATTATACATCAACGACGAGTTTTTTGAAAAGCCCACCCCGGAGAACGCCTTTCTCTCCCTGTATCAGCCCAAGCTGAACATCTTATATGAGGACGAACACATCCTGCTGGTGGACAAGCGCCCCGGCATGGTGGTCCACCCCGACGAGAGCGAGCGGGTGAACACCCTGCTCACCCACATCCAGGCCTACCTGTATCAGAAAAAGGAATGGTCCCCCTACTGGGAGAACTCCTTCGCCCCCGCCCTGTGCAACCGCATCGACCGGAACACCGGGGGAATCGTCATTGCGGCCAAGACCGCCGAGGGGCTGCGGATCATGAATCAGAAGATCAAGGACCGGGAGCTGGAAAAATACTACCTGTGCGTGGTCCACGGGACCATGTCCCCCCGGGAGGGGAAGCTGGAGAGCTTTCTTTTGAAGGACGAGGGGAAGAAGCAGGTGTCCGTCCACAAAAAGCCGGTGCCCGGTGGAAAGACGGCGGTCACCTTATATAAGACCCTGGCGGTGGGGAAGGGTCTCTCCCTGGTGGAGTGTGAGCTGATCACCGGCCGTACTCACCAGATCCGGGCCCAGTTTGCCGCCGCCGGCCACCCTCTCCTGGGGGACGGCAAGTACGGCCGCCAGCAGCAGGACAAGCCCTATGGCCGCCACGGCCAGGCCCTGTACTCCTATAAACTGGCGTTTCGCTTCACCACCGACGCCGGACCTCTGAACGGTCTCAACGGCCGGGAGTGGACGGTGGAAGACGTGGACTTTGTTCGGGAATATTTCCCAAATTTAGCGAGCAAATCTTAACGTTTCTTCCGATTTTTCTCCCGCCTATTGTCCTCTCAGCACCTAATATGATACAATTTAAGTGGTAGAAAATCGGCAATTCGGACTGAGAGGAGGAGGTCTGATGAAAAAAGCGTATTTCCTTTCCCTGGCGTGCTGCTTGCTCCTGCTGGCCGGCTGTCAGGCCCAGCCCGCCGGAAGCGCTTCGAATGAGGCCATTCCTGCGGAGGGGGCCGGACCGGCCGTCAGCGTGGTCCAGACGGTTCAGGAGAACTCCCAGTCTGCGGATGACGAGATCGACCCGGCAGACCGGTGGAGAGCCAGGTTCACCACCGCAGACGAGGAGGAAGTGGAACTGGATGTAGAGGCTCTGCTGGAATATGCTCTAACGTGCCCGGACTGCGGCCGGACCGCCATCCGTATCCACGGTCTGACCTATGGGGCCACGGAGCGCCAGCACCAGGGCAACTGCCGTCACGGCGGCTATCCCTACATCAATGATGCTTCCTCTATTGTGACCGGGGAGTATGATCTGGTCTGCGACGGCTGCGGCTGGGAGCAGGCAGTGGAGCTGGACAAACGGATGCTGTACTGCCGCTTCCTGAACGAGTGGTCTGTAGACCCGTTTTACTTCCCTGAATAACCGGGCTTGGTCGTCCGGCGGCACCCGGTGCTGCCGGACTTTTTTGCCGGGGCGGCCGGTAAAACAGCGATAGGGCGGCCGATTCCATACTCCGCACCCGGCAGGTGGACACGGTGGACTTTGTGACGGAGTATTTTCCGGAATTTTCCCCGGCGGCGGGGACGCGGAAAACCCAGCGCCCCGCCCCCCGTTCCCCCCATTTTGGAAAATCCGGTCTTTCCCTTGGCATGCTTGACTTGAGCTCACATTTTTCTGTGCAAAATTTCACCAACATTTTCGACAAAATCCATTGACAATTCCGCGGTAAACAGATATAGTGTATCTCGCTATCCGTGAAGCCCCGCTCCGGCGCATTTTTGTCCGTCTCAGAAGGACAGCCGAACGGGGACAAAAACAAGGGAGCTGACATTTGATTCGTAATTGAGGAAATGGGGGAGGATACATGTCTAAAGAATTGATCCGCCTGGCCAACTGTTCTATGGCGTTTGACGGCGAGGTCGTGCTGGACAACATCAACCTATATATCAACGACAAGGAATTCCTCACGCTGCTGGGTCCCAGTGGGTGCGGCAAAACCACCACGCTTCGTATTATAGGCGGTTTTCAAGAGCCCACCTCCGGGGATGTTTTTTTTGACGGCGTGAGGATTAACTCTATTCCACCCCACAAACGGGCGGTAAATACCGTGTTTCAGCGGTACGCTCTGTTCCCCCACCTCAACGTGTTTGAGAATATCGCCTTCGGCCTGCGCATTCCCAAGGTGGACCCGGAGACCAAGAAGAAGGTCAAGCTGCCCGAGCAGGAGATCCACGACCGGGTCATGGAGATGCTCCAGGTGGTCAACCTGAAGGGCTTTGAGAAGCGCCGGATCACCCAGCTCTCCGGTGGGCAGCAGCAGCGGGTGGCCATCGCCCGGGCTCTGGTAAACCGGCCCAAGGTCCTGCTGCTGGACGAGCCCCTGGGCGCTCTGGACCTGAA
>CASFKT010000156.1 GCA_949295195.1 uncultured bacterium
TCATGGTCTTGATGTCGGCCTGGATTCCGGCGCCTCCGCTGGAGTCGCTTCCAGCGATCGTCAATGCTGTTTTCATGGGAAAACTCCTTTCTGAATTTTAAACGCATTGAAGTTTTGTGCCGCGACAGCAGGTGGTGCCCCCAAGCTGCCGCGCCAACTTTTCTTAAAAAGAAAAGTTGGCAAAAGAACTTTGTGCGAAACTTCGTTTCGCCTCTCTTTGAACTAATTTGAGAGTGCTGTCTACTTGATTAGATGAATGCCACCCTTAACTGAGGGCTGTTTTCGCAGGGGATTTTCTTAAGCCTTCCCCCTGGGGGGAAGGTGGCTGGCCGTCAGGCCAGACGGATGAGGGGACAGATTTCGGAGTGGGTTCGTTGTACGCAGGGGGATATTTCGCCGCCTGCGGGCGGCGAGTGACTTTGCCCACGGCGGCAAAGTCACCAAAACGCCGCCGGGGTTTGCTCCGAGGAGCACCGTTCCGGTGCTCCAAGTCGCTGCACCCCGGACCCCCATTACGGGAGACGCGTATCTGTTAGGTTTTGCAATATTTCCGGCGCGCAAAATCTGAGGGGCTTTTTACGATTACATCCGGGCCACTGGGCCCTGGGGCTGCAAAAATTGCCGCTGGTGCGGTTCCGCTTCTGCGCCTGGCTTGGCCGAGCAGGTGACAGCTGGTCTGTCATCGCGGGCCGGTCTGGGACCGGCCCCTACGAAATGGGGGATGGCTTCTGTGTTCGCCGTAGGGGCGGCACACCGGGCCGCCCGCCGTCCCCCAGCGTACAACTTGAGCCCCACTGCAACAGAGGCGCTTTCAAACAGGGGAGTGCCGAGCTTTCAATTGGCACTAGGCCAGCGGGAGCGGAAGACGAGGAAACGGCGGTCAGCTGAGCCACCCGCGCCTTTGCGTCAACTGCCAAGGTAACCTAATTGGGGCCCCCATAAAACGGGGTCCAGGGGAGAGCGAATATGAGCGCGAAGCGCTCATTCTGAGCTTTCCCCTGGTGCCTCTTTGGTTTCTTTCTGGGCATCCAGAAAGAAACTCGCCGCCGGGGCGGCGAAACTCCCCCGCAAAAACTACTCTAACTCCGTCAGGAAATTCACATCATCCAGCCTTGGCAGATACCAGTCGCAGATCTCACGCAGTGCCTCCTGATCCCCCTCCGCCGAGGGATCGTACACTCCGGCCACCAGGAAACCCGCCTCCTTGGCGGTGCGGGCGGCGTGGAGGGCGTCCTCAAAGACGATGGTATGCTCCGGTACGGAGCCGAGGCTCCGTGCGGCGGCAAAATACACATCCGGTCTGCTCTTGGAGCCGTACTGGAGGGAGCTGAAAGCGAACAGAAAGTGTTTCCACAGCCCCAGCCGGACCATGGCGTCCCGGGCCTGGAAGGCCTCGCTGGCGGTGGCGATGCCGCAGGGGACCCCCAGGGCGGCCAGCCGCTCCAGCAGCACGTCCGCCCCCGGCTTCATGGGGACCTTGTCCCGGTACTCGTCCGTCACCAGGTCGTTCACCCCGTCCATCACCTGCTCCGGGGTGCAGGGGAGGGAGAACCGAGCCACCATGTACTCGGAGGCCTCCCGGCGGCCCATCTCCTTGATGTCCTCGGCCAGATCCTCCGGAGGCTCGCCGCCAAACTGCCGGACCAGGGCCTTGGGGGCCTCGTTCCAGATGTGCATGGAGTCGGTCAAAGTGCCGTCCAGATCGAAAATTGCGCCCTCTAATTTCATCGGGAAATCATCTCCTCCGTCTTGGTCCGGAGGGTACGGGCGGCCTGCTGGATGTCCGGCTGGCCGTAAATGGCGGAGACCACCGCGATGCCGCAGATACCGCTGCCTGCCAGGGCCTGGACGTTGTGGGCCCCGATGCCCCCGATAGCCACCACCGGGATGTCCACGGCCTCACAGATAGCTTTCAGGGTGTCATAACTCACCGCGTCCGCGTCGTCCTTGGTGCCGGTGGGAAACACCGCCCCCACACCCAGATAGTCGGCTCCCGCCGCCTGGGCGCGGAGGGCCTGCTCCACCGTCTGGGCGGATACCCCTAAGATCTTGTCCGGGCCGATCTTCTCCCGCACCTGGCCGGCCTCCATGTCGTGCTGGCCCACGTGGACCCCGTCGGCGTTCACCGCCACGGCCAGCTCCACGTCGTCGTTGATGAGGAAGGGGACACCGTACCGGCGGCACAGGGCCTGGAGCTCCAGGGCCTCTGCCTGGAAGGTATCCTCGTCCAGGTGCTTCTCCCGCAGCTGGATCATGGTGGCGCCCCCCTTCAGGGACTCCTCCACCTGCCAGGCCAGGGTCTTGTCCCCCAGCCAGGCCCGGTCGGTGACCGCGTACAGGAGCAGGTCCTTCTTATCGCACCTCATACTTGGCCCCCTTGTCCAGCGCCGCCCCGTCCATATGGAAAATGGCGTCGATGATCCGGTTGCGGTAGGTGGAGTTGCCGTCGGTGGGCTGCATATTGCTCCAGCCGATCTCACCGGCCAGTCCCATGGAGGCCACGGCGGCGGCGGCCGCCTCCAGGGGGCGGTCCGGGTTGGCCACCACGTAGGCGGCGGTGAGGCCGGAGAGCTGGCAGCCGGTGCCGGTGATCTTCCCCATCTCCGGGCGGCCGTTGCGGATGACGTAGCAGGTCTTTTCATCGGCCACCAGGTCGATGGCCCCGGTGATGGCCACCACGGCGTGCAGGCGGGCGGCCATGGACTTGGCGAAGGCCACGGACGCGTCCAGGTTGTCCTCGGTCACCGCGTCGGCCACATCCGCGTCCACCCCCTTGGTGGTGCCGGAGCCGGCGGCCAGGGTCTTGATCTCCGAGATGTTGCCCCGGACCACGGTGAAGTGGACCTCCTCCAGCAGCTTGAGGGCAGTCTGGGTGCGCAGGGCGCTGGCTCCCGCTCCCACCGGGTCCAGCACCACCGGGTGGCCCAGCTCGTTGGCCTTCTTTCCGGCGGCGAACATTGAGGGAATGGTATTCTGATTCAGGGTGCCGATGTTGATGTTCAGCCCCCCGCAGATGGAGGTGATGTCCTCCACGTCCTGGATGTCGTCGGACATGATGGGGCTGCCCCCGCAGGCCAGCAGTACGTTGGCCACGTCGTTGACGGTGACATAGTTGGTGATGTTGTGGACCAGGGGAGTGGTCTCCCGCACGCGGTCCAGACAGGTTCCGAGCATAGTTAGTTTCCTCCTTGAAATAAAAATACCGCGGGCCTGCCGTCACGAGGAAAGACAGTCCCGCGGTATGAAAAACCGGTTCTTTGATCTCCCTACGTTGGCATTACCCAAATCAGGTCACAGGTCGAAGCGCACAGCTTCCTCTCAGCCCGTTTGCGAGCTCCCTTTTTGTTGATGGCCGCAGCCTGCGGTCAGGTGCATTATAGCGCAGGATCGATTGAATTGCAAGAACTCTTTCTTTCCTTCTGTAGGCCGCCCGCCCAACCGGACTCATTACCGTGCCCTCTCTACCCCTTTGCCATTTCCATCTGACAGGGGGAAATCGTCCTTTTCCGAAAGGAAAAGAATTGCGGGCGGTCTATGTGACCGCCCGCAGAGCTGTTCTATGGGACTGAGATACGGATGTTCCATGGAGCGCCGTAACGCAGGGGAAGAGGCGAAACGCAGTTTCGCACAAAGTTCTTTTGCCTACTTTTCTTTCAAGAAAAGTAGGTCAGCGGAGGATAGCGCCGCAGTCCTGCTCCAGGGTCTCCAGGATGGACTTCACGTCGGCGTCCGCCTCTTCGGCGGTGAGGCTGCGGTCGTCGGCCCGGAGGGTGAGGCTGAAGGCCACCGACTTCTTGCCCTCGGGGATATTGGCGCCCCGGTAGATGTCGAAGAGCTCCACCTCTTTCAGCAGGCCGCGGGCCCCCTTGCGGATGGCCGCCTCCAGCTGTCCCACGGTGACCGCCTCGCCGCACACCACGGCGATGTCACGGGTGACGGCAGGGAACTTGGGCAGGGGCACGTACTGGGGATCGGCCCCCTTGTTCTCATACAGGGCGGGGAAGGACAGCTCGGCGCAGTAGAGCTCGGCGTCCACGTCGTAGTTCTGGGCCACCAGGGGGTGGATCTGGCCCAGCACGCCCACCTCCTGGCCGTTCACCAGCACCCGGGCGCAGCGGCCGGGGTGGTAGGAGGGGTTGTCCTTCACGGCCTCGAAGGTCACGTTCTCCGCCCGGATGGAGGAGAGCAGGTCCTCCACAGCGCCCTTCAGGGTGAAGAAGTCCATGCCGTCCCCGTAGGCGCCCAGGGAGAGCACCTTGGGCTCGTCGGCCATGCCGTCCTCCCGCTCGAAGTACACCCGGCCCAGCTCGTAGAGCCGCACCGCCTGGTTGCGGTAGTTGTAGTTGCGGGACAGGATCTCCAGCATGGAGGGGAGCACCGTGGTGCGCATGATGGAGGT
>CASFKT010000157.1 GCA_949295195.1 uncultured bacterium
TGAGATGGCCGACTTGACCGAGATGGGCTATCTGGAACAGCCCCACACCTCGGCCGGCCGGATTCCCTCCCCTCTGGGCTACCGGCTGTACGTCAACGAACTCATGGGCGAGCACCGGCTGACCATGCAGGAGACCCAGCGCATCAACGACGCGCTGAACGTGAAGATGGAGGAACTGGACCGGGTCATCGACCGGGCGGGCAAGGTCCTCTCCCAGATCAGCGACTACCCCGTCTTTACCGCCGCGGCCCCCAAAAAGCGGGTGACGGTGAAGCGGTACGATCTGCTGATGGTGGAGGACAACGCCTTCATCGCCGTGGTGATGACGGACAGCAGCGTAGTGAAAAACAAGCTGATCCGCATGCCCGACCAGGTGTCGGACCCCCAGCTGCAGATGCTGTCCACGGTGCTGAACAACGCCTTTGTGGGGCTGACCCAGGAGGAGATGGAGAATACCCTGGACAAGATGGAGACCCGCTCCGCCCCCGGAGCCTTTGAGCTGATCTCCCTGGTGGTCCAGTTTGCCATGGAGGTCCTGAGCGAGCAGTCCAGCCAGAGCGTCCACACCCTGGGCATCACCCACCTGCTGGAGCACCCGGAGTACAGGAGCCTGGACAAGGCGAAGCCTCTGATGAACTATCTGGCGGAGGAGCACGAGTCCTCCAAGCTGCCGGTGACCCTCCAGGAGGGGCAGAACATGAATATCCTCATCGGGCCGGAGAATGTGAACGAGGCCCTGAAGGACACCAGCGTGGTCATGGCGAGCTATGACATTGGAGATAATATGCGGGGCGTCATCGGTGTGGTCGGGCCCACCCGAATGGATTACGCCAAGGTAACGGCCCGCCTGTCCTACTTCGCCGACAGCCTCACCCGGATGTTCGGCAAGGGCGAGCTTCCCCCGGGAGACGGGGACGGCGGCGGACAGGACAAGGAATAGGAGGAGCAAGCTGATTTATGAGCAAGAAAGACAAGAAGCCGGAGGAGACCGTGGAGCAGGTCCCGACCGAGCCCCAGCAGCAGCCGGAGAAAGCTCCGGAGGAGGCCGCGCCCCAGGAGCCCCAGGCCGGCCAGAGCCAGACAGAGACCCCAGATCCCCTGCTGACCGAGCTGGAGTCCCTGAAAAATCAGGTGGCCCAGCAGGAGGACAAATTCCTCCGCCTGGCCGCCGAGTACGACAACTACCGCCGGCGCACCGCCAAGGAGAAGGAGTCCATCTGGAGCGAGGCAAAGGCCGACGCGGCCGTGGCCTTCCTCCCGGTGTACGACAACCTGGAGCGGGCTCTGAAACAGGAGACCGCCGACGAGGCCTATAAGAAGGGCGTGGAGATGACCATGAACCAGCTCAGGTCCGTGCTGGAGAAGCTGGGCATCACCGAGATCGACGCCCTGGGAAAACCCTTTGATCCCGCCCTGCACAACGCGGTCATGCATGTGGAGGACGAGAATTTTGGCGAGAACACTGTGGCGGAGGTCTTTCAGGCCGGCTTCATGCTGGGCGAGAAGGTCATCCGGTTTGCCATGGTGAAGGTCGCCAACTGATGTGATTCGTTCCACGAAGGAGGCTGACATGAAGCACCCCTGTCACAATCGAAAGCACGGCGTGCTGCGGCGCCTGAATCCCCTGACCATGGGGCTGTGCTTTGCCGCCGGCCTGCTGTTCGCCTTCTCCTTTGTGTTCTATTTTCTCTCATGGATTCCCCTTTAACTTTGTAACATAAAATTTCATTCATATTGGAGGAACAAGATTATGTCTAAGATTATTGGTATCGACTTAGGTACAACAAATAGCTGTGTGGCCGTCATGGAGGGTGGCGATCCCGTGGTCATCCCCAACGCGGAGGGCAACCGCACCACCCCGTCCGTGGTGGCCTTCTCCAAGGACGGCGAGCGTCTGGTGGGCCAGGTGGCCAAGCGCCAGGCCATCACCAACCCCGACCGGACCGTCATCTCCATCAAGCGTGAGATGGGCTCCGACTACAAGGTGACCATCGACGGCAAGAAGTACACCCCCCAGGAGATCAGCGCCATGATCCTGCAGAAGCTGAAGGCGGACGCCGAGGCCTATCTGGGTGAGACCGTCACCGAGGCGGTCATCACCGTCCCCGCCTACTTCACCGACTCCCAGCGCCAGGCCACCAAGGACGCGGGCAAGATCGCCGGTCTGGACGTGAAGCGGATCATCAATGAGCCCACCGCCGCCGCTCTGGCCTACGGTGTGGACAAGGAGAGCGCCCAGAAGGTCATGGTGTACGACCTGGGCGGCGGCACCTTCGACGTGTCCATCCTGGACATCGACGACGGCGTCATCGAGGTGCTGGCCACCGCCGGCAACAACCGCCTGGGCGGCGACGACTTCGACAAGTGCGTCATGGACTGGATGGCCGCCGAGTTCAAGAAGACCGAGGGCATCGACCTCACCGGCGACAAGGTGGCCATGCAGCGCCTGAAGGAGGCCGCCGAGAAGGCCAAGATCGAGCTGTCCGGCGTCACCTCCACCAGCATCAACCTGCCCTATATCACCGCCGACGCCACCGGCCCCAAGCACCTGGATCTGACCCTCACCCGGGCCAAGTTCAATGAGCTGACCCACCACCTGGTGGAGGCTACCAGCGGCCCCGTGAAGCAGGCCATGAGCGACGCCGGCCTCACCGGCAGCGACATCTCCAAGGTCCTGATGGTGGGCGGCTCCAGCCGTATCCCCGCCGTTCAGGACGAGGTGAAGAAGCTCACCGGCAAGGAGGGCTTCAAGGGCATCAACCCCGACGAGTGCGTGGCCATCGGCGCGGCCCTCCAGGGCGGCGTGTTCACCGGCGACGTGAAGGACCTGCTGCTGCTGGACGTCACCCCCCTGTCCCTGGGCATCGAGACCATGGGCGGCGTGATGACCAAGCTCATCGAGCGCAACACCACCATCCCCGTGAAGAAGAGCCAGATCTTTACCACCGCCGCCGACAACCAGACCTCCGTGGAGGTCCACGTACTCCAGGGCGAGCGTGAGATGGCCCAGTACAACAAGACCCTGGGCCGGTTCAACCTGGACGGCATTGCCCCCGCCCGCCGCGGCGTGCCTCAGATCGAGGTCACCTTCGACATCGACGCCAACGGCATCGTGAACGTGTCCGCCAAGGACCTGGGCACCGGCAAGGAGCAGCACATCACCATCACCTCCTCCACCAACATGTCCAAGGAGGACATCGACAAGGCCGTCAAGGAGGCCGAACAGTTTGCCGCCGAGGACAAGAAGCAGCGTGAGGCCGCCGATGTGCGCAACCAGGCCGACCAGATGGTGTTCCAGACCGAGAAGACCCTGGAGGAGATGGGCGGCAAGATCGACGCCGCCGACCGCAGCAATGTGGAATCCGCCCTGGGCAAGCTGAAGGAGACCCTGAAGGGCAACGACACCGAGGCCATCAAGAGCGCCACCGAGGAGCTCACCAAGGCCTTCTACGCCGTCAGCGAGAAGCTCTACCAGCAGAACGGCCAGCAGGCCGGCGGCCCCGACATGGGCGGCCAGGCCGGCGGAAACGACAGCGGCCCCGACGTGGTGGACGCGGACTACACCGTGGTGGACGACGACAATAAATAATGCAGAATGCAGAAATGCAGAATGCAGGAATGAATCGCATCGGAAGGATGCAGGAAGTGCTGAGCGAATGGCAGCCGCTGTTCGCTCGCCTTCCATGTCGTGCAGAAATTGGAGACGTACCCTCCATTCTGCATTCTGCATTCTGAATTTTGCATTCAATTCACCGGAGGTGAATTGGATCTATGCCAGAACAGAAACGTGATTACTATGAAGTCCTGGGCGTGAGCAAGGGCGCTTCGGACGATGAGATCAAGAGGGCCTACCGAAAGCTGGCCAAAAAATATCACCCGGACATGAACCCCGGGGACAAGGAGGCGGAAGCCAAGTTCAAAGAGGTGAACGAGGCGTACAGCATCCTGTCCGACTCGGAGAAGCGGGCCCGCTATGACCAGTTCGGCCACGCGGGTGTGGACCCCAATTACGGGGCAGGCGGCCCGGGCGGCGGCTTCGGCGGCTTCGACATGGGGGACATCGACCTGGGCGACATCTTCGGGTCCTTCTTCGGCGGCGGCTTCGGTGGGTTTGGCGGGAGTACCTCCTCCCGCCGGAACGGCCCCCAGAAGGGGGAGAGCCTGCGGGCCAGCCTGACCATCTCCTTTGAGGAGGCGGCCTTCGGCTGTGAAAAGGAGATCAACCTGAACCGCACCGAGGAGTGCGAGGCCTGCCACGGCTCCGGCGCGGAGCCGGGCACCACGGCGGAGACCTGCCCCGACTGCCGGGGCACCGGCGTGGTCCGGGTGCAGCAGCGCACCGGCGGTTTTGCCTTCTCCAGCACTGCCCCCTGCTCCCGCTGCCGGGGGACGGGC
>CASFKT010000158.1 GCA_949295195.1 uncultured bacterium
GGCGGACAACGGGGAGGGCAACACCCTGTACCTGCTGGGGAGCATCCACACCGACGTGAACAACACCTACCCCTTCCACAAGCAGCTGCGGGACATCATCCTGAACGCGGACCAGGTGACCTTTGAGCTGGACTTCAACGACCAGGCCCAGATCGCCGAGTTTGCCGCCATGCAGGTGTACTCCGACGGCACCACCCTGGCCGACCACATCTCCCCCGAGCTCTATCAGGTGACGGTGGAAGCCGCCGCCACTCTGGGCCTGGACGAGGAGACCGTGGCCCAGTACAAGGCCTGGGCCCTGGCCTCCACCTTCCAGTCCCTGGCCACCGTGGACGAGACCACCAGCTCCAACGCCATGGCGGTGGACCTGTACGTCAACGCCAAGGCGGCCAACGCCGGCATCCCCATCGACGCGGTGGAGACCTACGCCTTCCAGGGCGGCATCTTTGACGGCCTCTCCCCCGAGTATCAGGAGCTCTATCTGGCCGGCGGCCTGCTGATGACCCTGGATGTGGACACCATGGACCAGGAGACCCGGGACGCCCTGGTGGCCGTGCTGGGGGAGGAGGCCCTGGAGCCCGCCACCCAGGAGGCCATCCAGGCCCAGGTCGACCAGATCAGCGCCATGATGGAGACTTGGAAGAACCGGGACGTGGCCGGCTTTGAGAAGATCTATAACAAAGAGGCCATCCTGGAGAGCGACGACGAGCTCAACAGCAAGCTCTTCCTGGATCGGGACCCCGGCATGATCCAGTATGCCGCCGACTACCTGAGCCAGGAGGGCTCCCACACCGGACTGATGGTGGTGGGCGCCGGCCACATGGTGGGCGACACCGGCATCGTCCAGGGCCTCATCGACCAGGGCTATACGGTGGAGGTCGTCCCCAACCCCTGAATTTTCTCAATACATCCCAATCCCGGCCATCTGGCCGGGATTTTTTTAACCACAGGTTAATGTCCGGTCCGGTTCTCCTTCCCACCGCTCCGTTGTGCATTGGTGCAAACTCTGTTAGGATAGGGACAGAGAGAAGGAGGGAGTACCATGAAGCTCAACCAGGTGATCCGCACCCGGCGGCAGGCCCTGGGCCTGACCCAGGAGCAGCTGGCCCAGAAGCTGGGGGTGTCCGCCCCGGCGGTAAACAAGTGGGAACGGAATCTGAACTACCCGGACATCACCCTGCTGCCCGCCCTGGCCCGGACCCTGGGGGTGGATCTGAACACCCTGCTGTCCTTTCAGGAGGACCTGACCGACCAGGAGATCGGGCTGTTTTTAAACCAACTGTACGAGATCAGTCAGGAGGCGGACTGCGGGGCCGCCTTCCAACTGGCCCGGGACAAGCTGCGGGAGTACCCCAACAGCGACAAGCTGGCCTACAACGCGGCGGGGATGCTGGCGGGCGTCCTGGCCCTCCAGCCGGAGGACGGCGGCCCGGAGCGGCAGGCACTGGATGCGGAGGTCACCGCCCTGTATGAGCGGTGCGTCCGCAGCGCCGACCCCCAGGTGCGGGAGTGGTCCACCTATACCCTGGCCTCCCGCTGTGTGAAGACCGGGGAGCTGGACCGGGCGGAGGCGCTGCTGGGTCAGCTGTCCGACACCCACCGGGAGAAACAGGAGCTCAAGGCCCGCCTGCGCTGGGCCCAGGGGCGGCGGGAGGAGGCCTGGGTGCTGGTGGAGCAGGAGCTGTTTAACCAGGCCCTCACCATCCAGTCCACTCTAATGTCGATGCTGGACTGGGCGCTGAAGGAGGAGGATCGGGAGTGGGCCCAGGTTCTGGCGGACACCGCTGTTCGGGCCGGAGAGGTCTTTGAGCTGTCCGACTACGCGGCGCTGCCCACCCCCTTCCAGCTGGCGGCGGCGGAGCAGGACGGGCCCAGAGCCCTGGCGCTGCTGGAACGGCTGCTCCACAGCCTGACGGTGCCCTGGGACCTGGCCGCCTCCACCCTCTACCTCCACCTGCCCACCAAGGACGCGGTGGGGGAGGATCAGCGCGCCCTGATTCCGCCCATTCTGGACAGCATGGAGCGGGACCCGGAGTGCGCCTTTCTCCGGGAGACGCCGGGGTACGCGGAGTTGATTCAGCGGTATCGAAACGAGGTCACCTGACGTTCAGACAAAAAGCCGTGGGAGACGCCTTTCCATGCGTTCCCACGGCTTTTATTGACTCAGCTTTGTTCAGCGGGCGGCGGTTTTCTTCTCCGTCTGGGTGTGGCAGTACCACAGGAGCAGCCCCACGCCCAGGCCCCCCACCAGATTGCCCAGGGTGACCGGGACCAGGTTGGCGGCCGCCCCCGCCAGGGTGAGGGAGGACAGGTCCACCCCCGCCTCCACCGCCAGAGCCGCGTATTCCGGCACGGCGGCGGCCATCAGGGCGGCCCCGATGTAATAGAGGTTGGCGATGCAGTGCTCAAAGCCGCACAGCACAAAGAAGCACACCGGCAGATAGGCCCCCAGCAGCCGCCCGGTGGTGTCCTTGGCGGAGTTGGCGGCCAGCACCCCCAGACACACCAGGAAGTTGCATAGAATCCCCAGGCCGAAGGCGTTTCCAAAGGACATGGCGCACTTGGCGGCCCCCACCCGGATGGTGTACACCGCCAGGGCCCCGGAGGAGTAGTCCAGCTGGCCGCAGAAAACGCACAGGGCCGCCACCAGCGCGGCCCCCAGAATATTCCCCAGGTAGGACAGCGCCCAGTTACGCAGCAGCTGCCCCACCGTCCCACCCCCGTCCAGCAGGGTGATGGGCAGCATGCAGTTGCCGGTAAACAGCTCCGCCCCGGTGACCACTACCAGCCCCAGGCCGAAGGGGAACAGCAGGGCGCAGACCGTCCGGAGGGTCCAGGTGTCCGCGATGCCGTAGGCGGCGGTGTTGGTGGCGGCGCCGGCCACCGCGATGATGGCTCCCGCCAGAATGCCCAGCAGCAGGAGGCTGGCTGTCGGGCGGTTCAGCTTTCCCCGGCCCGCCGCGCTGTAGGCGGCGATCATTTCCCCCGGGGTGAGATAGAGACGCTCCATATTTGTTTCCCTGTTTTGAGACAGGGTACACTCCTTTCCCATCGGATTTTGCGTAAAAGGAAAGGCGGGGAACAGGTTCCCCGCCTCCTCTTTGTGTTCAGAAAGGGGGATCAGAACAGGCCGGTGATCTTCCCGTTCTCATCCACGTCGATCTTCTCCGCGGCCGGGACCTTGGGCAGGCCGGGCATGGCTTCCCCACGGGTCAGGCCCCGTGGGGGCCCCTTTAGATCGAAATGCTCGGGCGAAATGAATTCGCCCTGCGCCAAGGTTTTGCTACGCAAAACGCTTGTACGCCGCACCTGCGGCGAAAACATGCCCATGCCCGGCTCAGAACAGTCCGGTAATCCGGCCGTCCTCGTCCACATCAATTTTCTCCGCGGCCGGGACCTTGGGCAGGCCGGGCATGGTCATGATGTCGCCGGTAAGGGCCACCAGGAAACCCGCCCCCGCGGACACCTTCACGTTTCGGACGGTGACCGTGAAGCCCTGGGGCGCCCCCAGCAGGCCGGGGTCGTCGGAGAAGGAGTACTGGGTCTTGGCCATGCAGATGGGCAGGTCCCCAAAGCCCAGGTCGGTGAGCTGCTTCACCTGCTTCTTGGCGGCGGGGGTGAGGACCACCCCGTCCCCGTGGTAGATCTTCTTCACAATGGCCTCCAGCTTCTCCTCAATGGGGAGCTGGGTGTCATAGGCGTACTGGAAGTGGTTCTCCTCCTCGCACAGACGGACCACCTCCTCGGCCAGGGCCTTGCCGCCCTCGCCGCCCTTGGCCCACACCTCGCTGAGGGCCACATTGACCCCCAGCTCCCGGCACTTGGCCTCCACCAGGTCCAGCTCGGCCTTGGTGTCGGTGGGGAAGGCGTTGATGGCCACCACGCAGGGCAGGCCGTACACGTTTTTGATGTTGCCCACATGCTGGAGCAGGTTGGGCAGGCCCTTCTCCAGGGCCTCCAGATTCTCCTGGTTCAGCTCCGCCTTGGGCACGCCGCCGTGGTACTTCAGGGCGCGCACCGTAGCCACCACCACCACAGCCGCGGGGGTCAGGCCGGCCTTGCGGCACTTGATGTCCAAAAACTTCTCCGCCCCCAGGTCGGCGGCAAAGCCCGCCTCGGTGACCACATAGTCCCCCAGCTTCAGTGCCATGCGGGTGGCCATGATGGAGTTGCAGCCGTGGGCGATGTTGGCGAAGGGACCGCCGTGGATGAAGGCGGGGGTTCCCTCCAGGGTCTGGACCAGGTTGGGCTTCAGGGCGTCCTTCAGCAGGGCGGTCATGGCCCCCTCCGCCTTCAGGTCGTGGGCGGTCACCGGCTTGCCGTCGTA
>CASFKT010000159.1 GCA_949295195.1 uncultured bacterium
GAACATGGTGAAGGTGTCGGTGGTGGAGTCGTAGGCCCCCTGGTCGGTGAGAAAACTGTAATTGGAGAAGATGACCAGGCCCGGCTCGTCGGACAGGATGTCCCGTCCCGCCATCAGCCGGGAGTCGTACTCCAGGCCGAACAGGTTGGCCAGGGTGGGCATCACGTCCAGGCTGGAGCAGTACTTGTCCACATGGACGGGCTCCTCCAGGTCGGCGCTCCACAGGATCAGGGAATTTTCATAGATCTCAAAAACCGGGTCCACCGTGTGGCCGAACAGCTCGCTGTACTCCTCGTCGGTGAGGCCGTAGGGGTAGTGGTCGGCGGAGAGGACGATCACCGTGTCGTCCAGCTTGCCCGCCTCCTCCAGCTGGTTCACCAGGCTCTCCATGGCCAGTTCCAGCTCCAGCTGGCTGGCCAGATAGCACTTCACCGCCTCGCTGTAGGGCAGGCCCGCCACCTCGTCGTAGTGCCGGTCCGCCTGGGCGTTCTCCTCCCGGGTATAGTTGAGGTGGCCGCTCACGGTGAGAATATAGACCATAAACTGGTCCTCGTTCACAAACTGGGGAACGATCTCCTCCATCATCTCCCGGTCGGAGGGGGGCTGGACCTGTTCCAGCTCCAGGCCGTTCCCGATGCCGTAATACTCATAGCCCATGTTGGGGTGGGACAGGTTCCGGTCGTAGTAGGTGTAGAGATAGTCGTGGTAGGCCAGCGTCCGGTACCCCAGCTTCTGGAACTGGTTGCCGAAACCGAAGGGCATATAGTTGTCCGAGGACTCGGAATAGCTCCACACCCCGGGCTTGGGGATCAGACCGGTGGTGGTCACATACTCCCCGTCGGAGGTGGACACCCCCCACAGCGGGGTATAGAAGTTGTCGCAGATGATCCCCTCATGGGACAGCTTCCACAGAGTGGGGGTGCGCTCCGGGTCCAGCATCTGGTCGGAAAAGGCCTCGGCCACGATCCAGATGAGATTTTTCCCCTGGAAACGACCGGTCCACTCATTTTTCGCCGTGGGCTTTACCTTGGAGAAGTAGTCGTGCATGTCCACCAACTCCGGCACGTCCGCGTCCCGCTCCTTCAGGGCCTGGAAGTCAATGTCCATGGCGTGGACCTCCGGCTCAGCCCCCTCCATGGCCGTCTGGCTCTCCAGGATGCGCCCGGTCTGCCGGAGCTCCTGTTTGGGGAGGACCTGGTTGTCCGGCTCAATGCCGAAGAGGACCCGCCGCACCTCCAGCTGAGTCTGGGTGAGCATTCCGAAGTTCTGCACCTCCAGCACGGGAGCGGCAGCCTGGTAGTAGATATACCGCAGGGAGAGCACCCCGCTGCCGCAGCACAGCACGATTCCCATGGCAATCAGCTGGACCGCAGCGGCCAGCGCCACCCACTTCAGCGGCATTCTCCGCTGCAACGGCTGGTCGGAACAAATCCGGTTCCGAAACAGAAATGCCAGAACCACGGGAACTGCCATCATCAGAATGGGGAACCAGTTGAGCAGGATCTCCCCCACCGCCATGTCGCCGAAGGCCCCGGCCACCATAGCCATCTTGGTCAGGGAAAAAAGCGTCAGGAAGGTTTTGAACAGGTGGTAGTAGACGGTCTGAGACCCCATCCACAGGGAGATCAGGGCGGTGAAGCCCACCAGGAGCCCCGGTCCCCACCGTCGCCCCACTCCGCCGCACAGCGCCCCCAGCACCAGGGCGGGAGGAACGGAGAACAGCAGAGTGAACAGGAGACCGGGCAGAGATATGCTGTGAAAGCAGTAGAGCTTCAAAAAGAGCTCCTCATAATAGATTACCGCCAGGAAAAAGAGGGATGGGCCGGACAGACGCCGCCAGCGGCCCCAGAGTTCTTCCCGGCTGGGAATATGGATTCGGACCGGTCGAAAGGCCATCGCGCCGCACCTCCTCTCCCGTCCGTTTGGAATTTGCAAGCCTCATTGTACCTGATGCCCACTGTTCTGTCAATCGCTGTCGGGCGGCCGGGGGCGTGCCTCTTTCCTTCTCTCTTAACTCCACTGTGCAGGGCGATTGCGGAGACAACGGCCGCCTTTTGCGCCCGGATGAGGGTTATAACGTCCGGCTTACCCGCCTTTTTACAGGCTTTCTAAAATTTAAGTGAATCTTAACCTCCTCCCTGTTGAATTCTTCTTCCTCCTTTTGAAAATTTCGTCAGAAATACCCCTTTACATTTACAAATTCTGTGCTATACTAAAAACCGCTTTGGGACCGCCCGCAGGTCACGCGTGCCGGCGGTCCCCGGGCGAGAGATCGCCCGCCGGTGTGGGCGGGCGGAGGGCTTATGCCGTCCCCTTTGTACATATCCTTCGACATGGCCTCCCAAACCAGCCATCCGGCGCGGAAGGGGGGCGTTTTGCCAGGCGTCTGTCCAAGCGGGCCGGTGAGCTCAAGAGAGTAAAAGGAGAGTGTGTGTATGGCAACCTTCATCATCGGCCTTGTCATCCTCTTCGGCGGCGCCGCCCTCTATGGCACGCTGTGCGAAAAGGTCTTCGGGCCGGACGACCGGGCTACCCCCGCCTATGCCAAGCAGGACGGCGTGGACTACGTGCCCATGCGCTGCTGGAAGAACAGCCTGATCAACCTGCTGAATATCGCAGGCACAGGCCCCATCCTGGGCCCCATTCAGGGCATCCTGTTTGGCCCCATCGCGTTCATCACCATCCCCATCGGCAACATCATCGGTGGTGCAATGCACGACTACTTCTGCGGTATGATCTGCCTGCGTGACGGCGGTACCCAGATGTCCGAAATGATCCGTAAGTACACCAACAAGGGCATCTTCACCGTGTACAACATCTTTGTGTGCGTGCTGCTCCTGCTGGTGGGCGCCGTGTTCGTGTACACCCCCGGCGACATCGCCGCCACTCAGGTGTTCGGCTTCTCCGGCCGCGCGGACGACATCTCCACCTGGGTCATCTACGGTGTGATCTTCGCCTATTACCTGATCGCCACCGTGTTCCCCATCGACGCCATCATCGGCCGCATCTACCCCATCTTCGGCGCCATCCTGCTGTTCTCCGCCGTGGGCGTGTTCGTGGGCATCTTTGTCCTGGACTTCCCCCTGCTGAACATCTGGGACGAGTGGGTGGCCCCTCTGGCCTTCACCACCGGCGCTGACGGCACTCAGGTGGCGTTCAGCTATCAGGATTACTTCACCAACGGCCACTTCATCCCCGTGTTCTTCGTCACCGTGGCCTGCGGCATTCTGTCCGGCTTCCACTCCACTCAGACGGCCATCATCAGCCGCACTGTGAAGAGCGAGAAGCAGGGCCGCATGACCTTCTACAACATGATGGTTCTGGAGGGCTTCATCGCCATGGTGTGGGCCGCCGGCGCCATGGGCGTGTACAACCTGGCTGAGCAGGCCGCCAACGCCAGCCTGGCCACCGCCACCATCGGCGTGGTGTGCAAGCACATCCTGGGCCCTGTGGGCGGCATCATCGCCCTGCTGGGTGTTATCATCCTGCCCGTCACCTCCGGCGACACCGCCCTGCGCGCTCTGCGCCTGACCCTGTCCGAGTCCCTGCACATTGACCAGTCCACCAATGCCAAGCGTCTGAGCCTGGCCGCCCCCGTGTTCGTGCTGGTGGCCGGCATCATCGTGTGGGCCAAGATGGACACCGACGGCTTCCAGATGCTGTGGCGCTACTTCGCCTGGTCCAACCAGACCCTGTCCCTGTTCGCCTTCGTGTGCATCTCCGTGTGGCTGTTTGAGAGCGGCAAGTCCAAGTTTGTGTGGATGCCCCTGATTCCGGGCGCCTTCTACACCTTCATCTGCTCCTCCTTCATTGCCAATGCCACCATCGGCTTCAACCTGCCCTGGGCTGTCGCCTATCCCATCGGCGCGGTTCTGACCGTCGCCTATGTGGTGGCCATCGTAACCTACGGCAAGAAGCGCGCCGCCCGCGCCGCTTTGAACCACTAAGCACAGAATCAACTTTCAAAAGCGGACCCGAATGATTCGGGTCCGCTTTTTTGCGCCCTTCTCAAAAAATTTGGCCGAACTTGATTTTCCTCCTTGACAGTGCAGCTATCTTGTTTTACAATATAGTCGCAAGGTACTTTGTAATGCAAGATAGATAGGAGGTCCGCCCATGATCCCATCCCAAATGCTCAAGGGAACTCTGGAGGGGTGCATTCTGGGCATTCTCTCCCAAAAGGAGACCTACGGCTATGAGATCTCCAGCCAGCTGGCCGCCTACGGCTTCGGGACCATTCCAGAGGGCACCATCTACCCCCTGCTGCTGCGTCTGGAGAAAAACGGACTGGTGTCCGCCGCCTTCCGCCCCTCGGAGCTGGGGCC
>CASFKT010000160.1 GCA_949295195.1 uncultured bacterium
GCCGGCTGCACCCCCGACATGACCGCTGAGGCCATCAACGACGCCCTGATCGCGGCGTTCCCCACCATCACCCTGACCGGCCTCACCGGCGACGGCGAGGGCATCACTTGGGACTCCACCGGCGCGGTGTCCAAGGCCCCCAAGGGCATGGTCATCGAGAACGGCGCTTACGTGGGCATGGACTAAGGTCCCCGCTCCCGGCATCTGACAAACCACTTTCCTCCCCCGGACGGGCCGCCTTCTTTTGGGCGGCCCGTCCGGGGCGGGGTGCTGTAAATGAGAGAGGGGACGCATCGGAAAGGAGCCGGAGGGCTCCGGCTGTTTTCCGGTGCGCCCCGGAAAAAAGGGGAATCAATATGGATATTACCATTATCCTGAATTATCTGATCCGTGGCTTGAGCCTGGGCAGCGTGTACGCCATCATCGCCCTGGGCTACACCATGGTCTACGGCATCGCCAAGATGCTGAACTTTGCCCACGGCGACGTCATCATGGTGGGCGGGTACGTCTGCTTCTTCGCCATGAGCGGGCTGTCCGGCAATTTCGCCGAGGGATCTGTGGCCGCCACTGTGGTGCCCGCCGTGGCGGGGACCCTGCTGGCCATGGCGGTGTGCACCGTGCTGGGCGTGGTCATCGAGCGGCTGGCCTACAAGCCCCTGCGGCAGGCGCCGTCTCTGGCGGTGCTCATCACCGCCATCGGCGTGAGTTACTTCTTACAGAACGCGGCGCTGCTGCTGTGGTCCTCCAACCCCAAGGTGTTCACCCCGGTCACCGGCCGGGGCAGCCTGCAGGTGGGAGCGCTGTCCATCAGCTATGTGACGCTGCTCACCATTGCGGCCTGTATCATCATCATGGTGGTCCTCACCGCCTTCACCAGCCGCACCAAGCTGGGCAAGGCCATGCGGGCCGTGTCTGAGGACAAGGGGGCGGCCCAGCTCATGGGCATCAACGTGAACGCCACCATCTCCCTCACCTTCGCCATCGGCTCCGCCCTGGCGGCCATCGCCGGGGTGCTGTACATGTCCGCCTACCCCACTCTGACCCCCACCACCGGCTCCATGCCCGGCATCAAGGCCTTCACCGCCGCCGTGTTCGGGGGCATCGGCTCCATTCCCGGGGCCATGCTGGGCGGCCTGCTCCTGGGCATCATTGAGATCTTCGCCGGCGCTTACATCTCCACCCAGCTCCAGAACGCCATCGTCTTCGCGGTGCTCATCGTGGTGCTGCTGGTGAAGCCCGCCGGTCTGCTGGGCAAGATGGTCCAGGAGAAAGTGTAAAGGGGGCGGAGAGTATGAATCGAATTCTGCAAATGAAAAAATCCACCCGCTCCAGCCTGTTTACCTACGGACTGGTCATCGGGGCCTACCTGATCATTCAGCTGCTGCGCACCTTCCGGGAGGGCGGCGTGGGCTCGGTGCTGGAGGGGCAGCTGGTCCCTATTTGCGCCTATGTGACCATGGCCCTGGCACTTAATTTGGTGGTGGGCGTCTCCGGCGAGCTGTCCCTGGGCCACGCTGGCTTTATGAGCATCGGCGCCTTTGCCGGCTGCTCGGTGGCCGCCGCCCTGCAGAACAGCGTGGAGATGGAGCCCCTCCGTCTGGCCCTGGCCATGGTGCTGGGCGGCGTGATTGCCGGCATCTTCGGCTTTCTCATCGGCGTGCCGGTCCTCCGCCTCAACGGCGACTATCTGGCCATCGTCACCCTAGCCTTCGGCGAGATCATCAAGAGCCTGGTCACCAACGTCTATCTGGGTGTGGATGAGAACGGCCTGCACTTCAGCTTCCTGAGCGACAACACCAATCTCTCCGAGACCGGTGTGGAGCTCATCCGGGGCCCCGTGGGCGTCACCAACTCCGCCCGCATCGCCACCTTTACCGCCGGCGTGGTGCTGGTGCTGGTGGCCCTGTTCGTGATCTTCAATCTGGTGAACAGCCGCACCGGCCGGGCCATCATGGCCGCCCGGGACAACCGCATCGCCGCCGAGAGCGTGGGCATCAGCGTCACCAAGTACAAGATGATCGCCTTTGTCACCTCCGCCGTCCTGGCGGGGGCCGCCGGCACCCTGTACGGCTGCGGCCAGGTCACCTTTACCGCCACCAAGTTCGACTTCAACACCTCCATTCTGATTCTGGTGTTTGTGGTGCTGGGCGGCCTGGGCAACATGTGGGGCTCGGTGATCGCCGCCGCCGCCCTGACCATCCTGCCCGAGGCCCTGCGCCAGTTCGCCGACTACCGGATGCTGGTGTACGCCATCGTGCTGATCCTGGTCATGCTGGCCACCAACAACCCCACATTGTGGAATTTCATCGCCCGTGTGCGTGAGGAGCGCCAGGAGAAGAAAGAAGGTGCCAAACAATGAGCCGAATTCCCAAGGAGCCCGTCAAGCTGGTCACCGTCCCCAGCCCCAACAAGATCCCTGAGCGGGACATTGACAAGAGCCCCATTCTGGAGTGCCAGCACCTGGGCATCGACTTCGGCGGCCTGTCCGCCGTCAAGGACTTCAACATGGCCATCGGCCGCACCGAGATCGCCGGCCTCATCGGCCCCAACGGCGCGGGCAAGACCACCGTCTTTAACCTGCTCACCAAGGTGTATCAGCCCACCCGGGGGACCATCCTGCTGGACGGGGTGGACACCCACAACATGAACACCGTCCAGGTGAACAAGGCGGGCATCGCCCGCACCTTCCAGAACATCCGTCTGTTTAACAATCTGACGGTGGAGGACAATGTGAAGCTGGGCCTTCACAACCACATCGGCTATGGATTCTGGAGCGGCATCTTCCGCCTGCCCGGCTACTGGAAGGAGGAGAAGGTGGCCCACGAGCGGGCCATGGAGCTGCTGTCCATCTTTGACATGGGCTATCTGGCCAAGTACAAGGCGGGCTCCCTCCCCTACGGCGCCCAGCGGAAACTGGAGATCGTCCGGGCCCTGGCCACCAACCCCAGCCTGCTCCTGCTGGACGAGCCGGCGGCGGGCATGAACCCCTCCGAGACCGCCGAGCTCATGGAGAACATCGTGAAGATCCGGGACACCTTCGGCATCGCCATTCTGCTCATTGAGCACGACATGAGCCTGGTCATGGGCATCTGCGAGGGCATCGCAGTCCTGAACTTCGGCCAGATCATCGCCAAAGGCACCCCGGACGAGATCAAAAACGACCCGGTGGTCATTGAGGCCTACCTGGGCAAGAAAAAGGAGGCGTAAGGCCGATGGAGACACTTCTGAACGTAGAGGGCATCAACGTCTACTATGGGGCCATTCACGCCATCAAGGACATCTCCTTCCACGTGAATGAGGGGGAGATCGTCACCCTCATCGGCGCCAACGGCGCGGGCAAGACCACCACCTTACAGACCATCTCCGGCCTGCTCCGGTCCAAGACCGGGAGCATCACCTTTGAGGGGCAGAACATCAGCAACGTGCGCGCGGACAAGCTGGTGGCCCGGGGCCTGGCCCAGGTGCCCGAGGGCCGCCGGGTGTTCCTCCAAATGTCGGTGGAGGAGAATCTGGAGATGGGGGCCTACACCCAGTCCCCCTCCGGCGTCCCCGCCGATCTGGAAATGGTGTTTGAACTCTTCCCCCGGCTGAAGGAGCGCCGCCGCCAGGTGGCCGGCACCCTCTCCGGCGGCGAGCAGCAGATGCTGGCTATGGGCCGGGCCCTCATGTCCCACCCCAAGCTGCTCATGCTGGACGAGCCCTCCATGGGCCTGGCCCCCATCCTGGTGGAGCAGATCTTTGACATCATCCAGAACCTGAACAAGAACGGCTCCACCATCCTTCTGGTGGAACAGAACGCCCAGATGGCCCTGTCCGTGGCCCACCGGGGCTACGTGCTGGAGACCGGCCGCGTGGTCACCACCGGCACCGGCGAGGAGCTCATCGAGAGCCCCGAGATCAAAAAGGCCTACCTGGGCGGGTAACCTACTTTCTTTGAAAAAGAAAGTAGGCAAAGAAATTTTCTGCGAAGCTGCGCTTCGCCTCTGCCCGGACTGGACTATGAGCGTTTCATACTGGTATTATTTTTGTATACAGGTAAAAGAGGGGCGGCCCCATCGGGCCGCTCCTCTTTCGATTTATCACATTTCAAGATACGGCGGGCCGGCCAGTGTCCGGCCCCTACGAAAAAGAAGAAATTGCTTCCAGATTCGCCGTAGGGGCGGGCCCCAGACCCGCCCGTCCCTGATATTCCATCCCATGTAGGGCGCGGCCTCCCGGACGCGCCGCCTCATGGCATTCCGTAGGGGCGGCACACCGGGCCGCCCGCCTGCTTTTACGCCTGGCCGCAGATGGCGT
>CASFKT010000161.1 GCA_949295195.1 uncultured bacterium
CATGTCCAAGAAAATTCCCTTTTTAGAGATGTTTGCCGCCCTGCGCCAGTGGACGGAGTTCGTCAACGCCATGAGCGGCTGGAAGATCGTGGAGGCGGCCATCGACCGCGCCGCCCGCAGTGCAGTGGTGACGGTGGAGGGGGCCTCCGGTGCGGGGCCCAACCTGATCGCCCAGGCGGAGGAGGCAGTGGCCAAGTGTTACGGTCTCAGCCATGTAAAGCTGAACTGCCTTGCAGATACTCCCGCCCGGCCGGAGCCGCCCAAGCCGGAGCACGAGCCGGCTTCCGGGCCGGAACAGCCTGCCCAGACGGCCCCCAGCGCGCCCGCCCATGAGGAGATCCAGACGCCCCAGGACGCCTTCGCCCGGGCAGAGGCCATCCGGGCCGCCGCCCTGAAGCAGGTGCGCCAGGCCGGACCCGGGGCAAAGAAAAAGACCGCCGGAAAAGGGGAGAAGCGGGACAACGGCAAGGCCATCTTCGGCAAGCCCATCAAGCGCGCCCCGGCGCCCATCGGGGAGCTGGAGCTGGACATGGGGATGGTGGTCATCGAGGGGGACGTGTTCGCCGTCGACAACCGGGAGCTGAAAAAGCGGGGGGCCTGGGTGGTGGCCTTCGACATGACCGACTACACCGGCTCCATCCGGGTGAACAAGTTTTTCCCCGGGGACGAGGGCAAGGCCCTGGTGGACGGCATCCGGAAGGGGATGCACCTGCTGGTCCAGGGCCGGCTGAACATGGACCGGTTTTACGGGGATATGGTGTTGGAGCCGGTGGCTGTCATGGCCGCCGAGAAGAAGATGAAAATGGACAACGCTCCGGAGAAGCGGGTGGAGCTCCATCTGCACACCACCATGTCCGCCATGGACGCCCTCACCGCCGTGGGGCCCAAGCTGGGACCGGACAAGAACGTGGTGAAGCGGGCGGAGGCCTGGGGCCACAGGGCCATCGCCATCACCGACCACGGAGTGGCCCAGTCCTTCCCGGACGCGTGGCACTCGGCCAAAAACATCAAGCTCCTGTACGGGGTGGAGGCCTACTTCCTCAACGACGTGGACGACCGGGTGGTGGTCCACGGGGAGACCAATCAGCCCTTCGCCGACGAGATCGTCTGCTTTGACATCGAGACCACCGGCCTGGACAAAAAGCGGGAGGTCATCATTGAGATCGGCGCGGTGATTCTGAAAAACGGGGAGATCACCGACACCTTCAATACCTTTGTGTCCCCGGAGCGGATCTTGAGCCCGGAGATCATCCGCCTCACCGGCATCACGGATGAGATGCTGGTGGGGGCACCCTCCCAGGAGGAGGCCCTGCGGATGTTTCTGGACTTTGCCGGGGACCGGCCCTTGGCCGCCCACAATGCGGAGTTCGACATGGGCTTCATCTCCGCCGGGTGCCGGAAGTACGGCATTCCCTTCCATAACGCCTCGGTGGACAGCCTGATTCTGGCCCAGAACCTCCTGCCCGAGCTGGGCAAATACAAGCTGGACATTGTGGCGGAGTACCTGCACCTGCCCGCCTTCAACCACCACCGGGCCAGCGACGACGCGGCCACGGTGGCCTACATGCTGCCCCCCTTCTTCGAGAAGCTGGAGGCCATGGGGGTGCGCACCCTGGGGGAGATCAACCCCGCCATGCCCAAGCTGCGCAAGGGGGGCGGAAAGATGCGCCGCCAGCCCAAGCACCTGATCGTCCTGGCCAAGAACCAGACCGGACTGCGCAACCTCTACAAGCTCATCTCCCTGGCCCACCTGGAGCATTTTCGGCGCTACCCCATCATGCCCAAGTCCCTCATCAATGAGAACCGGGAGGGGCTGATTATCGGCTCCGCCTGCGAGGCCGGCGAGCTGTTTCGGGCGGTGGTGGACGGCAAGGACTGGGAGGAACTCAAGCGCATCGCCTCCTGGTACGACTATCTGGAGATCCAGCCCATCTGCAACAACATGTTCATGCTCCGCAAGGGAATGGTCCGCAGTGAGGAGGAGCTAAGAGACTTCAACCGCACGGTGGTGAAGCTGGGGGAGGAGCTGGGCAAGCCGGTGTGTGCCACCGGGGACGTGCACTTCCTGGACCCGGAGGACGAGATCTACCGCCACATCCTCCTGGCCTCCAAGGGCTTTGAGGACGCGGACGAGTCCCTGCCCATCTACTTCAAAACCACCGAGGAGATGCTGGAGGAGTTCTCCTACCTGGGGAAGGAGAAGGCCTATGAGGTGGTGGTGAAGAACACCAACCTGATCGCCGACTGGTGCGACCCCATTAATCCCCTGCCCAAGGGGCTGTTCGCCCCCAAGCTGGAGGACTCCGACGGGGAGCTGAAGCGGTTGGTGTGGGGGAAAGCCCATGAGCTTTACGGAGAAAATCCCCCGAAAATCGTCACCGACCGCATCGAGGTGGAGCTGGGGGACATCATCCGCTGTAAGTACGACGTGATCTACATGTCTGCCCAAAAATTAGTGCAGAACTCCCTGGAGCACGGCTATCTGGTGGGATCCCGTGGCTCGGTGGGCTCCTCCCTGGTGGCCTTCATGTCGGGCATCACCGAGGTGAACTCCCTGCCCGCCCACTACCGCTGTCCCAAGTGCAAGCACTCCGACTTCGACTACGCCCAGGACCCGGAGCACCCCTACGGCTGCGGGGCGGATATGCCCGACGCGGTGTGTCCCGTGTGCGGTACCAAGTATGTGAAGGACGGCTTCAACATCCCCTTCGAGACCTTCCTGGGCTTCGGGGGCGACAAGGTGCCCGACATTGACCTGAACTTTTCCGGCGAGTACCAGGCCAACGCCCACCGGTACACCTTCGAGCTGTTCGGTCAGACCCACGTGTTCCGGGCGGGCACCATCGGCACCGTGGCGGAAAAGACCGCCTTCGGCTATGTGAAGAAGTATCTGGATGAGCGGGGGAAGCTGGCCTCCAAGGCGGAGGAGAACCGCCTGGCCATCGGCTGCACCGGCGTCAAGCGCACCACGGGCCAGCACCCCGGCGGCATGGTGGTCATCCCCCAGGACAAGGAGATTTACGACTTCTGTCCCGTCCAGCACCCGGCGGACGACCCCAACACGGACATCATCACCACCCACTTCGAATATCACTCCATGGAGTCGAACCTCCTGAAGCTGGACATGCTGGGACACGATGACCCCACCATGATCCGCATGCTGGAGGACCTGACGGGGGTGAACGCCCGCACGGACATCCCCCTGGACGACAAGGACACCATGTCCATCTTCCAGTCCTCCAAGGTGCTGGGCTATGAGGACGACAAAATTTTAGGTCCCACCGGCGGCACCGCCATCCCGGAGTTTGGCACCACCTTCGTCCGTGGCATGCTGGAGGACACCCAGCCCGACCAGTTCGACATTCTGGTGCGGCTGTCCGGTTTCTCCCATGGCACTGACGTGTGGCTGGGCAACGCCAAGGACCTGATCACCTCGGGCACCGCCAAGGTCAACGAGGCCATCGGCTGCCGGGACGACATCATGCTGTTCCTCATCTCCAAGGGGATGGATCCCAAGCGCTCCTTTAAGATCATGGAGGCGGTGCGAAAGGGCCGGGGCCTCCCCGAGGGGGCGGAGGAGGAGATGAAGGAGCACGGGGTGCCCGACTGGTACATCGGCTCCTGTAAGAAGATCGCCTACCTGTTCCCCAAGGCTCACGCGGTGGCCTACGTGATGATGGCCTTCCGCATCGCCTGGTTCAAGGTCCACCGGCCCCTGGCCTTCTACGCTGCCTACTTCTCCATCCGGGCCAAGGCCTTCGACGAGCGGTATATGTGCCGGGGCATGGACGAGTGCCAGCGGAAAATGCGGGAGATCATCGCCAAGGACAAGGAGGCCTCCGCCGTGGAGCAGGACATGCTCACCACCCTGGAGGTGTGCTATGAGTTCTATCTCCGGGGCTTCACCTTTCGGCGGATGGATCTGTATGAGTCCGAGGCCATCCTGTTCAAAATGGACGAGGAGCACAACGCCCTCATCCCGCCCTTTGTCTCGGTGGCCGGACTGGGGGAGACGGCAGCCATCTCCCTGGCCGAACAGCGGAAGGGCAAGCAGTTCATCTCCATTGAGGAGGTGTCCACCGCCTGCCCGAAGGTCTCCAAAACTCATATTGAGCTGCTGAAAGACGCGGGAGCCTTCGGCGATTTGCCTGAGACAAGTCAGATGGATTTATTCTCCATGTTCGGATGATAGAGTCTTCAAATTTGAAACAGCTGTCCCGGCAAATCGCCGAAAGGGCCGCACGGCGGCCCCGCGCCTTTTGGCGCATCCAAGCGTTTTTGCCTCCGGCAAAAACGGGGCCCCCGCAAAGCGGAGCTTTGTGGGGTGATTTGCCTGAGACAAGTCAGATGGATTTATTCTCCATGTTCGGATGATAGAGCCTTCAAATTTGAAACAGCTGTCCCGGCAAATCGCCGAAAGGGCCGCACGGCGGCCCCGCGCCTTTTGGCGCGCCGCACGGCGGCCCCGCGCCTTTTGGCGCGTCCAAGCGTTTTTGCCTCCGGCAAAAACCTTGCGCCCGGGCAAATTCACTTTGACCGGGCGTGTTAAAATCCCGGGGTCCCCGCAAAGCGGAGCTTTGTGGGATGATTTGCCTGAGACAAGCCAGATGGATCTGTTCTCCATGTTTGGCTAAGCGGCGGACACCGGGGCCGGTGCACCAGGGCCCGTCTGCCTGCGTACGGATTCAAAACAGCGGAAAAACGGCGCAAGAATCAGAAAATTCCGGGAAAACCGCCGCTTTTCCGCCTGAGAAAGAGATTGCCTTTCCCCGCCGTCCAGGGTATAATAAAGACGCTCGGAAGCCAATTTCACAGCTCTGGAAAGGAGTGTTTTCGATGAGCTTTGATCCCTATGAATTTGACCGGGACTACAGCCCCGCAAACCGGCGGGTGGTCACCGAAGGGGAGTATACCACCCGGACCTTCCTGTGGATGGTGCTGGGCCTGATGATTACCTTTGGCGTGGCGGTGGTGGGATGGATCACCAACCTGACGCTGTATGTGTATGTGTACGCGCCCTTTGTCCAGTTGGCGGTGCTGATTGCCACCCTGGTCATGGCCTATACCATGTCCGCCCGCATTGAGAAGATGTCGGTGGGGACGGCCCGGTCCATTTTTGTGGCCTTCTCCGCCCTGTTCGGGTTTACCCTGTCTATCTATCTGTATGTGTACCGGCTGGACAGCATCATCCTTGTGTTCCTGGCCACAGCCCTGTACTTCGGCGTGCTGGCGGCCTATGGACATTTTACCAAGCGGAACCTGGCGGGCATCGGTCCCATCCTGTTCTCCGGCCTGATCTTCCTGGTGGTGTTTGGACTGGTGAGCCTGTTCATCCCGGCTCTCACCGCCTTTGACACCATTGTGTGCCTCATCGGCATCGCGGTATTCCTGGGCTACACCGCCTATGACACCCAGCGCATCCGGGAGTACTACCACTACTACGCCGGCTATCCGGATATGATGGAAAAGGCGTCCATCTTCTCCGCGTTGCAGCTGTATCTGGACTTTATCAACCTGTTTTTGTACCTGCTGCGCTTCCTGGGCAAGAGCCGCAACTGAAGAAAATGCCGTTACTTTCCCGCCGCACAGCGGTGGGAAAGTCCTCGCTGCGCTCGCTGAACGCCTTGCAGTGCAAGGCATTCAGGGCATTCGATCCCATTCGAGGCGGGGTTGCCGCCCCCTCGAGCTCCCCCGCCAAAACTGCGGCGTATTCTGCTCAACAGAGGTTTTTTGACAAGCTGAAAAATTCCGGCACCGCGGTGCCGGAATTTTTTTCGGTCATGTTACCGCCAGGACAGGAGCACATCCACATCCTTGCGCTTGGGGGCGGGGCCCACCTCCGCCGGGTGTCCCACGGCGATGAGGGTCATCAGCTCCTGGTCCTGTGGGATCTCCAGGTAGGCCTGGAGGCGCTTGCGGTCGAACACCCCCATGATGACGGTGCCCAGCCCCAGGTCGTGAGCGGCCAGACAGAAGGTCTGGGCGGCGATGCCGCAGTCATAGTACTGCCAGCCGTCCTCCCGGTCGGTGGTGAAGGTGCCGTCCCGGTTGTAGCCGCAGCGGTCCTTCACAAAGGTCTGGGCCACCAGCAGGGGAGCC
>CASFKT010000162.1 GCA_949295195.1 uncultured bacterium
GGCAATGTCGGGCAGCTCGTGCCACTGGGCGGGGCGCTCATGCTCCATGCGCTCCTTCAGGTCCATCAGTTCGTTCATCCGGGCGTTCTCCTCCCTCGCTTCTCATTAACTCTATGCTACCACGGGGTGATAGAAAATGCAAATATGATTTTCAATACCACGCCCCAGCATGTTCACCGCTTCTCCAGCCAGCGGCGCAGACGCTCCAGCGCCTTTCTGTGGTCCAGGGAGCGCATCTGGGGGAAGGCGGCCAGCAGGCGCTTCTGGCCGAAGATGTACCGGCCGCGGGCCTCCTCAAGCCGGCTGCGCAGCTCGTCCAGATCCCGCTCCCGCTCCTCCAGCCACTCCGCCTGGTCCATGCGCAGCTGGAACCGCCTCTGGGCCAGGGAGTCCTTTACCTCGTCCATCCCCTCCAGCAGCTCCTGGCGCCGGCGCTCCGCGGCCTCCCGCAGCTGGTCCAGGCCATCCTCGAAGTCCTCCCGCAGATCGTCCCCCGCCTCCGCCGCGTCGATCACCCGGACGGCCAGGTGCTCGCCCAGCTCGTTGGACACCTCCCGGAGCCGGCCGGCCAGCTCGTCCAGCTGGCTCAGCTGCTTGTTCATCCGGACGATGGTGCGCACCGTGGCGGCCAGGTCCACCGCCATCACGGCGGCAAACACCGCCAGCAGCCCCCATCCCGCCAGGTGCGGCAGCGCCCGGATGCCCCACACAACGGCGGGGTGGAGGATTTTCACCACAAACAGGCAGGCCGCCCCCCACATCAGGGAGAAGCGCAGGCAGATATAGCCCCCGATATTCAAGGGCTCATCGGAGTAATCCCACCACCGCTGGTGGAACAGCTTCTCCAGCACCAGGCCGGTGATCCACTCCAGCGCGGAGGTGAGGACCACAGAACCCAAAAACAGCAGCAGGATGTTTTCCGCCAGAGGCTCCAGCGCCCAGAGCACAATGATCACCCCGAAGCCGTAAATGGGACACACCGGGCCGTTGAGGAAGCCCCGGTTCACAAACCTGCCCGTACGCAGGGCGGCATAGCCCACCTCCGTGCACCAGCCCAGGAAGGCATAGACAAAAAAGATCCAAAGGGTCAGATAGAGCATGAAAACCTCCGGGCCGGCGGCGCCGCTTACAGCGCCTTCTCGTAGCAGTTCAGAATTTCATGGATAAAACCCTGAAAGAAAAACTCCGTGGCCCCCGCAAAGGTATAGCCCAGGCGGGGGTACATGGTGTTGGCGGGGAGATTTCCCTCATAGGTGTCCAGGCGGACCGCCTTTTTCCCCTGGCGGCGGAGCTCCTCCTCACAGAAGGCCACAAACTCCCGGGCCTTTCCCCGCCCGGACCAGCTGGGCCGGATGACCAGGGTATGGATTACCCCCACCTCCGAGGGCCGGGCGGGGATGGACCAGGGGATGGCGTCGTACTCGGGCAGCTGCTCCCCGTTCAGGTTGACGCAGCCGTATACCACTCCGTCCTCCTCCCCCACCCACAGGGTGCCCGCCTCCAGGGCGGCCTCCGCTGTGTTTCGGGTGGGATACTTCCCCCGCTGCCAGTTGGTGTAGGACACCGGGCGGGTATCCTCGGCGGCCAGAATCTCCTCATAGATCTCCGCGACGGCGTCCAAATCGGAGGGATTTGCAAGTCGGATCATAGACAGGCGCTCCTTTCCAGATTATACTGCGCAGCGTCTTGCAGCAGCCCGCGGGCGCATCATATACACCCCCACATAAAGCCGCCCGCAGATGCAGGCCGAAAGCTCAATATCTGGGCACCCAGCTGGTCAAAAACCAAACCGGAGCCACCCAGAACAGCAGGAAAATCAACAGATTCAGGGGGGACAGAGAGCCGTAGGCGTCCACCGCCGTCAGATAGTAGGCCAGCAGGATTCCCAGGGCGGAGCCCACGCAGGTGAGCACCGCCCCAAACCGGGCGCACCACCGCAGGCGCTTGGCCCCCACCACCGCGTCGGCGTAGGGCAGCAGCCCCTCCCGGCACAAAACCGCGGTAATGGTCTCGCTGTGGGGCTGGTCCGGGTCGGACAGCTCCCGGCGGCGTTCCACCGGTGGAAAGTCCATCTTGTCCGCCGCCAGCTTGAAGCGCTGATGGAGCATGGAGGGGATGAGATTGAAGTCCCGGGTGGCCAGCACAGGCCCCACCTTCTCCCGCATGAGGGAGTCCAGGGCGGGGAACACCACATCAGGCAGGGTGTAGTTCAGGGCAAAGATGCCCGCCAGTTCCCCGTCGATGGCGCAGAACACCGCGTTCTTTACATGGAGGCCCTGGGGAAGGCGCACCTCCATCAGGTTCATAAAGGCGGCGGAGCCCACCAGCACCTGCTCTCCCCGGATATTGGCGGACAGACCGCCCCCCTCATAGCAGCACAGGTCGTCCGCCCGGCGGAAAATGGCCCCCTGGGCCCGAAGCAGGTCGTGGAACAATTTGGTCAGGCCGCTGCCGGAGTCCCGGATCAGCGTGGCGGTGCACCCCACCACCTTCTCGATGGACCAGTCCCCAAAGACCTTGATGCCGTTGAGCTCCACATAGCCGGGCGGGAACAGGTCCCCGTCGGTGATGAGCACCCGGTCCCCCTTTCGGGACTGGGCCATCCCCGGCCAGCCGGCCAGGGCCCCTCCGCTCTGGGCCAGACGGCGGGCCACCTTGTGGAAGGGGCGGCCGTAGACCAGCGCCCCGCCGAAGGCGGCGGCGGCGGTGAAGGTGGCGGACAAGCACCAAAGCAGATGCTGCGGCTTTCCCACCCCATAGGAGGCCAGCAGGGAGAACAGCACGCAGGCGAGCAGAAGGACCGGGCATACCACCCGGTAGATCCGCTGGGCTCCGTCGTCCATCTGGATCTGGCTGCCGAAGCCGTGGGGCTCCCCCGACCACTTGCAGTAGGTATCCCGGCCGTTCCACTTACCTTCGTCCAGGGTAAGAATATAGGGCTCGGCGACCGATGAGGCGGTGCGGCAGCTCAGGCGCAGGCCGCACTTTTTATGGTACGTCCCGTGGAGCAGAAAAAACAGCCCCGCCAAGACGGCGGCCGAGTAGGGCAGCTGTCCCTCCCGGTCCTGAGTTACGGCCAAAATCAGGGCGTCGGCCATAGTAAAAATTCCGGACAGGGCGGCCAGGGTGTCCATCCCCACCCGTCCCCGGAACATCCGGGCAATCCCGGCGGCCAGTACGTCCAGGGACAGCAGAATCCCCGCCCCCAGCAGTCCCGCGGCAATCCAAACCTGTACCTGGTAGCCGTCCAGAGGGGGCAGCCACACAAATCCGGCGGCAGGTACCGCCAGCTGGAACAGGGCGGCGGCGGCCAGCAGGAAGACCAGCACGACCCGCAGGCGCATGACCTTCAGTCCCTTGCCGTACCGCCGGGCCAGCTCCTGGGGCGCGGTATCCGGGGGAGGCGGCTCCGGCCTGCGGGGGCGGCGGAAGCGGCCGGAGAACTCCTCGGGCTCGTCCTCCTCCATGTCAGTGCCGGGGATCAGCTTCTCCAGGCGGTGGATCTCCTCCTGGTCCATCTCCTCCGACTCCTGGAACATGTGGTCCGCGTAGTGGTCCGCCTTTCGGGTGACATCCTTTAAAAAGGCGGACAGGACGCTCTCCTCCTCCGGGAACTCCACCACCCGGTCATTGGGCTCCTCCTGCTCCTCCAGAGGCGGCTCGGACTCCGGCTCCTCGTCCTCCTCCGGCTCTCCGGCGTTCTCCTCCTCCGGCTCCTCCCGCTGTTCCGGCGCCGGCTCGGGGCGGGCTCCGGGGAAGGGAACCACGTTGTTTTTCCCCGCCTTTTGGGGCTGTCCCTGACCCTCAATCCTGCGGGGAACCGCCTCAGGCTCCGGCTCCCGCTTCACTCCGTACTCCGCCAGAATGTCATCCAACGTAAAGGGGCCCGGCTCCGCATCCCGAACCAGTTCCTTCACATCCACCAAATCGTCTTTCTTATTCAGTTGTTCCGGATCGCGGTCACGCATTGGGAACTCCTTAGGTGCAATCAATTTTTCTGCGGAACCGGGACAAACTGCCCCGCAGGCATCTCCGCTCTGCAATATTGATTTAAAAAACTACTGTTTGTATCATCTTTATGGGGCTGAGGCCCTAATCAGCCGCCCATCCGCTGGCGCACCGCCTCATACAGCAGAACGGCGGCCGCCGCCGAAGCGTTCAGGGAATTGATCTTCCCGAACATGGGAATAGAGACGGTAAAGTCGCAGTTCTCCGCCACCAGCCGCCCCATGCCGGTCCCCTCGCTGCCGATGACGATGGCGGCGGGCCCCTTCAGATCGGCCTGATAG
>CASFKT010000163.1 GCA_949295195.1 uncultured bacterium
TTCGCCGTCAGCGACAACGAGAGCCGCCCCATCCACACCGGCTCCCTGTTTGAGGTGGAAAAAAACGGGCTCACCGTGGTTTCAGTGGACGGCTACCGGCTGGCCCTGCGCCGGGAGGCTGTGGATAAAATTGAGGGGGCCGAGTCCTTCTCCTTCGTGGTCCCCGGCTCCGCTTTGAGCGAGGTGGAAAAAATCTGCTCCGGCGAGGGACCGGTGACCATCAGCCAGGGGGCCCGGCATATCCTGTTCCAGGCGGGGGAGACCCTGCTGGTGTGCCGCCGGCTGGAGGGGGAATTCCTGGCCTACCGCAACGCCATCCCCCGGAACAACCCCATCCAGGTGGAGTGCGACGCCCGCACCCTCCTGGCCTCCATCGACCGCGTCTCTCTGATCATCAGCGAGAAGCTGAAGAGCCCCCTGCGGTGCGTGTTCGGGGACGGCATGGTGTCCATTACCACCAAGACGGGCATCGGAGACGCCTCCGACCAGTGCCCCATCACCGGAGACGGCCAGAATCTGGAGATTGGCTTCAACAACAAGTATCTGATGGACGCGCTGAAGGCGGCTCCGGCGGACAAGCTGAAGCTGGAGTTCTCCTCCGGCGTGGCCCCCTGCGTCATCCTGCCCGCCGAGGGGGAGGAGAACTTCATCTATATGGTGCTGCCGGTGCGGCTGAAGGCGGGGAACTGACATGGAGTGGAAGCCCTACCTGCGGAAGGCGCAGTTTTACGAGACGGACAGCATGGGCGTGGTCTACCACGGCAACTACATCCACTGGATGGAGGAGGCCCGCACCGACTTTTTGGAACAGATCGGCTGGGGCTATGAGCGGGCCACGGCGGCGGGGATCGACTTCGCCCTCACCGACATCTCCTGCTCCTACAAAAAGACCACCAAGTTTGGACAGACCCTGGCCATTGAGATGAAGGTGAGAAAGCTCACCCCCGCCCGGCTGGTGCTGGAGTACCGGATGACCGATTCGGAGACCGGGGAGCTCCACACCCTGGGGACCTCTACCCATTTCTTCTATGACCGGAGGACGGAGCGGCCGGTGGCCCTGAAAAAGGTGTTCCCGGAACTTTACGAGCTGCTGCAGGGGTGTGTGGAAAAAATTTAGGGGTTTGAAAATTGGCGCGTGCCGAAAGAACCCCTTCATCCGGCCCTTCGGGACATTTCCCCCTGATCGGGGGAATCGTCCTTCCCCTTTGGAGGGGGAAGGCTTGCGGGCGGCTAATAGCCGCCCCTACGCGGATGCAGGGCCGGTCCTGTTCTCCTCGTAGGGGCCGGTCCCAGACCGGCCCGCAGGCGCACACTGTGCGCCCCTACGGCGGAAAACGGCCCCAGGGCGTTGGTTCGGAGACGGCAGGCGCAGAAGCGGAAACGCACCAGCCACAATTTTCTTCCCGCTCAGGCCCCCAGTGGGGCCGGACGGAACTGCGCTCAAGCACTCCTGATTTTGCGCGCCGGAAGGATTCTGCCTGCCCCAAGGGATAACCCCCGTAAAAGGGGGCCGGGGAAAGGCGAATATGAGCGCGAAGCGCTCATCTGAGCCGTCCCCGGTGGCGTTTTGGTTCCTTTGCCGCCATGGGCAAAGGAACTCGCTGCCCGCAGGCGGCGAAATCCCCCTGCGTATAACGAACCCAATCCGAATCCTGCCCCCTCATCCGCCCCCTTTGGGGGCACCTTCCCCCCAGGGGGAAGGCTTGATAGAGAGGACAGCGAAATCCCCCGCAAAAAACTGACAAGGAATTGATGCTATGCAGACCGAAACCATACAGATCCACACCGAATTCATCAAGCTCCAGGACCTCTTGAAATTCGCCGGCGCGGTGGAGACCGGCGGGGACGCCAAGCTGATCATCCAGGAGGGCCGGGTGGCCGTCAACGGGGAGACGTGCACCATGCGGGGCAAGAAGATGCGCCCCGGGGACCGGGCGGTCATTGACGGCGAGCTGGAATTGGTGGTCCAATGATCTTAAACGCTCTGGAGCTGGATTTTTTCCGGAACTACGTCCACTTCCAGTCCGACTTCGACCCCAGGGTGAACCTGATCTACGGGGAGAACGCCCAGGGCAAGACCAACCTGCTGGAGGCCATCGCCTATCTGTCCTCCGCCAAGTCCCACCGGGCCCGGTACGACCGGGAGATGATCATGCTGGACATCGACGGGGCCTTTTTGAAGGGCACAGTGGACAGCCGGGGGCGGACCTTCACCCTGGAGGCCAAGCTAAACCGGGGAAAAAGCCGGCAGCTCTACTCCAACGGGGTGCGGCTGAAAACCGCCGGGGAGCTCTCGGGCATCCTGACCACGGTGCTGTTCTGTCCGGAGGACCTGTACCTGATCCGGGAGGGGGCGGCCGCCCGGCGGAAGTTTCTGGATCTGGCCATCTGCCAGCTGCGGCCCAGGTACGCCCAGGCTCTGGGGGAGTATAACCGCCTCTATGAGCACAAGACCCGCATCCTGCGGGACTGGCCGGAAAATCCCTCCCTCCTCCAGACCCTGGACGACTTCAACCTGCGCATGGCCCAGACCGGGGCTCTGGTGGTCCACTACCGGGCCCACTTTGTGAAGCGGCTCCAGGAGACCGCGCCTCCCATCCACCAGGACTTCTCCGGGGGGCGGGAGAAATTGTCCCTGCGGTATGAGACGGTGTCCACCGTCACCGACCCCCTGGCCCCGCCCCGGACCATTCTGGAGGAGATCCTGGCCCACCAGGAGCGCCACCGGCAGGCGGAGCTGGACGCCGGCCGGTCCGCCAAGACCTACGGCTCCCAGGGACAGACCCGCACCGCCGCCCTCTCCCTGAAGCTGGCCCAGCGGGAGATTTTCTTCCAGGAGACCGAGGAGTACCCGGTCCTTCTGCTGGACGACGTTCTGTCTGAACTGGACGCAAAACGGCAATCCTTTGTATTGAACCATATCCAGGGGGGACAGATCTTCATCACCTGCTGTGAGGAGGAGAAGCTGGAGGGACTGGAGCAGGGGCGGAGCTTCCATATCCGGGAGGGAAAGCTGGTATAACGGCCCCGTGGGGCCGGTTCCAGGAGGAATATTATGCCCATTGTCATTGGAATTTTCTGCTTGCTGCCGCTGGGGATCGGCCTTGTGCTGGAGTACCTGTGCTGCCGGATTCCAAAGCGAAAGATCTGGCGGGCCCTGCCCCTGGCGCTGTCGGTGCTCTTTGTGGTGATCGTCGGCGTAGGGCGGTGGAATATGTGGACCTCGGAGGAGGTGTCCCCCGTTACCCAGCTCATTTTGTTCCCCGGACTGCCGGGGATCTTCCTGCTGATCGGGTGCTATTTGGGCTGGCGGCTGTGGAAGTGGTTCTGGAGGCCCAGAGTGATCAAAGGGCCGTAGATTTTCGCAGGGGGGATTCCGCTGTCTGCGGACAGCGGGTTACTTTGCCCACGGCGGCAAAGTAACCAAAACGCCGCCGGGGACGGCTCCGATGGGCACTTCGTGCCCATAGTCGCCTTTCCCCGGACCCCATTACGGGGGACGCCCTCCTGTTTTGTAGGAGCTTCATTTCCGGCGCGCAAAATCAGGAGTGCTTGGGTGCGGTTCCGTCCGGGCCCACTGGGGCCCTGGATGTGCAAAATTTGATTTTGCTGCGATTTTCGGACCGCGCCTGGGTTTGCCCAGCTAACGGTACCGGTGCAAATCCCGGCGGGCCGCCTCGGTACGGACGGGCGGCCACAAGGATTGTCTCTACGGGAGGGTGGCGGCCAACGGCGGGCGGGTGAGGACACCCGCCCCTACACGGATACAGGGACGGGCCCATTTTTCTCGTAGGGGCCGGTCCCAGACCGGCCCGCGGTTTGGGCGACCGTGAGGGTCGCCCCTACGGAAAACCGAAACAGGTTCGGTTTTGCGTAGGGGAGGCCCTTGGGCCTCCCGCCAAGGCTTCCCCCTTAGAGGGGGAAGCTGTCAGCCGCAAGGCTGACTGATGAGGGTGCGTATCGACTTTCTGTATTTTTCTTTATGGACTCACCCTCATCCGCCTCGCATTCGCTCGGCACCTTCCCCCTGGGAGGGGGAAGGCTTTACGGGCGGCTGATAGCCGCCCCTACAGTCCACCGGAAACCAGTAGGGGCGCATAGCATGCGCCCGCCAGGATTCGCACCGGTACCGTTGGTTCGGCAAACCCAGGCGCGGCGCCGGAAATTCTGCACAGCCTATCAGGAGAGCGTCCCCCGTAATGGTGGACCGGGGCCGACTCCCCCTATCAGGGGGAGATGGCCCGAAGGGCCAGAGGGGGTAGGAAAGGCGACTATGAGCACGAAGTGCTCATCCGGAGCCGTCCCCCGGCGATCCTCAAGGTGAATTGCCCCAAAGGGGCAAGAGAGGGTGGCCTGGGCCATTGGTTTCTTTCCCATCGCTGGGAAAGAAACTCGCCCCTCAGGGCGAAACCCTGTAAAACAAGGCGGCGGGGGCACACCCCAGGGTGGCTTCTCTCGGCCTTCGGCCGATTTACCTTCAGCCCCTGACCTACGGGGTTCTTCTAACGGTGCCTGTTCCTTAAAACGTCCCCTCATCCGCCCCCTTCGGGGCCACCTTCCCCCCAGGGGGAAGGCTAAAAGGAGAAGGGCGGCGAAATCAACATAAAAAATAATCCACAAAATCAACGGCGAATGTGGAAAAAAGGAGGGAACCTCATGTACCTGCACCTGGGCCAGTCGGTGGTGGTGCCCCACAAAAACATTTTGGGTATCTTCGACCTGGACAACTCCAGCTGGGCCTTCAAGACACGGGAGTTTTTAGAGCGGGCCGAGCAGGAGGGGAGGGTGGTGTCGGTATGCGACGACCTGCCCCGGTCCTTTGTGCTGGTGGGCGGGGAGGAGGGCCCGCCTACGGTATACATCTCCCAGCTGTCTCCTTCCGCCCTGCTGCGGCGCACAGAGAGCAACTGGTTTGAGTAATGCAGAATGCAGAGTGTGAAAATCCGGATAAACCGGACACCGTGAAAAAACGAAAAAAGGCAGAAAACAGTCAGGAATGGAAGATAGAAAATACAATTTTGCATTCCTGCATTCTGCCTTCTGCATTTCATAAATTGGAGGTTATTATGGCAGAAGAATTAGAACTGAATTCCACCCAGGTGGAACACGAATACGGCGGCTCGGAGATTCAGGTGCTGGAGGGGCTGGAGGCGGTGCGCAAGCGCCCCGGCATGTATATCGGCTCCACCAGCGAGTCGGGCCTGCACCACCTGGTGTATGAGATCGTGGACAACTCCATCGACGAGGCCCTGGCGGGCTACTGCACCGACATCACCGTCACCATCAACCCGGGGAACACCATTACCGTCACCGACAACGGCCGCGGCATCCCGGTGGACATCCAGCCCCAGACCGGGCGGCCCGCCCTGGAGGTGGTCTTCACCGTCCTCCACGCGGGAGGAAAATTCGGCGGCGGCGGCTATAAGGTGTCCGGCGGCCTCCACGGCGTGGGCGCCAGCGTGGTCAACGCCCTGAGCGAGTGGCTGGAGGTCCAGGTCCACAAGAACGGGGAAATTTATGAGATGAAGTTCTCCCGGGGCAAGATCACCCAGGAGATGAAGGTGGTGGGCCGGACCGACCACACGGGGACCACCGTCACCTTCAAGCCCGACCCGGAGATGTTCGATACCCTGGAGTACAGCTACGATACCCTCCATACCCGCATGCGGGAGGAGGCCTTCCTCAACGCCGGCCTGCGCATCCAGACGGTGGACCTGCGCCCCGGCCAGGAGCAGGAGGACGACATGTGCTATGAGGGGGGCATCCGGGAATTTGTCTCCTTCATCAACAAGAACAAGACCCCCGTCCACGAGGACGTGATCTACATGGCGGGCGCCAAGGAGGACTCCATGGCGGAGGTGGCCATGCAGTACAACGACGGCTACAGCGAGATCATTGTCTCCTTCGCCAACAACGTCCACACCCCCGAGGGCGGCATGCACGAGGAGGGCTTCAAGCGGGCCCTCACCAACGTGCTCAACGCCTACGGCAAGAAGATCGGCCTGCTGAAAAACGACGACAAGGTGTCCGGCGACGACTGCCGGGAGGGCCTCACCTGCGTCATCTCGGTAAAGCTCACCGAGGCCCAGTTCGAGGGCCAGACCAAGGCCAAGCTGGGCAACAGCGAGATCCGCACCCTGGTCAACAACGTGGTCTCCGACAAGCTGGAGACCTACCTGGAGGAGAACCCCGCCGTGGGCCGGGCCATTCTGGAGAAGGCCATGATGGCCAACCGGGCCCGGGAGGCCGCCCGCCGCGCCCGGGAGAACATCCGCCGGAAAAACGCCCTGGAGGGGGCCACCCTCCCGGGCAAGCTGGCCGACTGCTATGAGCGGGACCCGGCCCTGACGGAAATTTACATCGTCGAGGGCGACTCCGCCGGCGGCTCCGCCAAGCAGGGCCGGGACTCCCGGTACCAGGCCATCCTCCCCCTGTGGGGCAAGATGCTCAACGTGGAGAAGGCCCGGGCGGACAAGGTGTACGGCAACGACAAGCTCACCCCCGTCATCACCGCCCTGGGGGCCGGCCTGGGGGAAGAGTTTGACGAGACGAAGCTGCGCTACCACAAGGTGGTCATCATGGCCGACGCCGACGTGGACGGCGCCCACATCCGCACCCTGCTCCTCACCTTCTTCTTCCGCTTCATGCGGCCCCTCATCGAGCGGGGCTATGTGTACGCCGCCGTGCCCCCGCTCTATAAGCTGGTGCGGGGCAAGACCACCCGGGTGGCCTTCTCCGACGAGGAGCGGGACGCCATTTCCTCGGAAATGCGGGGGGGCAATCCCAACGTGAAAATCGACATCAGCCGCTTCAAGGGCCTGGGCGAGATGGACCCCCACGAGCTGTGGGAGACCACCATGGACCCGGA
>CASFKT010000164.1 GCA_949295195.1 uncultured bacterium
ACGCTGAGGCCCTTGGCGGTGAGATAGGCCTTGATGTGCTCTTTCAAACGGTAACCGCCGTGATCCGACGCAATGGAAATCATATATTATTCCTCCTCCACAAAACAAAACGGGGATCATGTTCATTTTCATTTTATTTCATTTTTCCCCATTTTGCAAGGGGTTCCGAGAAAATGTCCGCCGCCTCCGGCGGCGGGGCATACCTGTAAACGCCTATTTTGCAAGGGGACGAGACCAGCCGCCTCGGGCGGCGGAACATATCTGCAAGGGAAAGCCGCCCCCCTGAAAACGCAGGGGAAAAGAAGGCCCGCCGCACGGTGTGCGGCGGGCCTTTGTGTTACAGACGGGTGGGCACGTGCCAGATATCGCTGGCGTAGTCCCGGATGGACCGGTCGGCGGCGAAGATGCCGGAACGGGCGATGTTGATGAGGGACATCTGGTTCCAGAGCTTGCGGTCGGCGTAGGTCTCGATGGCGCGGCGGTGGGCCTGGCAGTAGCTGTCAAAGTCGGCCAGGAGCAGGTACTCGTCGGCCGGGCTGCCGCCCGCGCCGATCAGGAGCCGGTCGGCAATGTCGTTGTAGTCCACACCGTCGCCGAAGCCGGCGCGGATCTGGTCCAGCACCCGCTTGATGGCCGGGTTGCTGTTGTAGTAGTTGGCGGGGATATAGCCCTGATTCTTCAGCTGAACCACCTGGTCGGCGGTGAGGCCGAAGAGGAAGATATTCTCGTCGCCCAGCTGCTGGTGCATCTCCACGTTGGCGCCGTCCAGGGTGCCGATGGTCAGAGCGCCGTTCATCATGAACTTCATGTTGCCGGTGCCGCTGGCCTCCTTGCCGGCGGTGGAGATCTGTTCGCTGATCTCAGAGGCGGGCATGAGCTTCTCCGCCAGGGAGACCCGGTAGTTCTCCAAAAAGACCACCTGGAGCTTATCCTTGCAGATGGGGTCGGCGTTGATCTGGGCGGACAGGGAGTTGATGAGCTGGATGATCTTCTTGGCCACATGGTAGCCGGGGGCCGCCTTGGCGCCGAAGAGGAAGGTCTGGGGAGTGAACTCCATGTTGGGATTATCCCGCAGCTGGTTGTACAGGTGGATGATGTGCAGCACGTTCAGAAGCTGCCGCTTGTACTCGTGGAGACGCTTCACCTGCACGTCAAAGACCGCGTCGGTATTCAGCACCACGCCGGACTCCCGGGCCACATAGGCGGCGAAGCGGCGCTTGTTCTCCTTCTTGATGGCCTCCAGCTGGGAGAGGACGCTCTGGTCGTCCTTGTACTTCTCCAGGCCGCGGATGGCCTCCGGATGGAGCAGATAGTCGTCCCCGCCGGTGCACTCCTTCACCAGAGCATCCAGCTTGGGGTTGATCTGGGACAGCCAGCGGCGGTGGTCCACGCCGTTGGTCACGTTCTTGAACTGCTCCGGACGCATGGTGTAGGCGTCGTGGAACACATCCTGCTTCAAAATCTCCGAATGGAGGGCGGACACGCCGTTCACCGCGTAGCAGGCGCACACGCACAGGTTGGCCATGCGCACCTCGCCGTTCCAGATAATGGCCATTTTGGAGACCTTGCTCTGGTCGCCGTGGAAGTGCTGCTCCAGCGTGCGCTGGTAGCGGGCGGCGATCTCCTTCAAAATCTGCCAGATACGGGGCAGGAGGTTCTCAATGAGCCCCTGAGGCCAGCGCTCCAGGGCCTCGGCCAGGACGGTGTGGTTGGTGTAGGCCACGGTGTGGGTGACGATATTCCAGGCGTCGTTCCAGCTGTAGCCCTCTACGTCCAGGAGAATCCGCATGAGTTCGGGGATCACCAGGGTGGGGTGGGTGTCGTTGATCTGGATGACGTGCTTCTCATGGAAGTTCCGCAGGGTGCCGTACTGGGCCCGGTGCTGGCGCACGATGGACTGGACGGTGGCGGAGACAAAGAAGTACTGCTGCTTCAGGCGCAGGGACTTGCCCTCGTAGTGGTTGTCGTCGGGGTAGAGTACCTTGGCGATGACCTCGGCCATGGCCTGCTGCTCCACCGCCTTCAGATACTCGCCCCGGGAGTAGTAGCTCATATCCACGGGGACAGGGCTCTTGGCGTCCCAGAGGCGCAGGGTGTTGGTGTGGCGGGTCTTAAAGCCGGCGATCTCCATGTCCCGGGGGATGGCCAGGACGGTGGTGTAGCCCACGTGCTCCGGGTGGTTGACCCCGCGCTCGTCCCAGTGGTCCACTACCTTGCCGCCGAAGCGGACCTCCTCGGTCTCGTCCACCTTGGGGATGAGCCAGGCGTCGCCCAGGCCCAGCCAGTTGTCGGCCTGCTCCACCTGCTTGCCGTCCACGATCTTCTGCTTGAAGATGCCCAGCTCGTAGCAGATGGTATAGCCGGTGGCGGGGATCTCCAGGGTGGTCATGGAGTCCAGGTAGCAGGCGGCCAGACGGCCCAGGCCGCCGTTGCCCAGGCCGGCGTCGGGCTCCTTCTCAAACAGGTCGGAGGCGGAGAAGCCCAGGTCCTCCAGAGCGTCCTTCAGGGTGTCCAGCAGTCCCAGGTTGTAGGCGTTCTTCTCCAGAGAACGGCCCATCAGAAATTCCAGGGACAGGTAGTGGACCTGGCGCTGCTGGCCCTCCCACACCTGATTGCCTGTCTCCATCTGGTGGCTGGACATGATGTCACGGAGCACCAGCGCGCAGGCCTTGAACATATGGTTGGGGGTGGCGTCATCCACGTCGCGCCCAAAGTTGCGGCGGAGCTTGCCGACGATCATCTCGGTAAGCTGGGCCTTGGTATATTCAGCCATTCGGAATGCCTCCCGTTTCATAAAATCAAATCAAAAGGGATTGGAAAGATTTTTCCCTACCCGGTGATATTGTATCAGATTTTCCAGGGAGCGTCAATGTGCAGAAGAGTGCAAAAGCGGGGAGGATTTTCCCGGTTCCATGCTGTTTTGACAAGGGCTCCCGGCATTGGGAAATGGAAAGCCCTCCGCCGGAGCGGAGGGCTTTGGAGACCGGTCTCAGCCGGAAATGCGCTGGTAAATATCAATGTATTCCTGGGCGGAGTGGTCCCAGCTGAAGTCGGCAGTCATGCCTTCCTTCTGCAGGCCGCGCCAGGCCTCCTTGTTGTTGTGGTACAGATCCACAGCCTCCCGGATGACCCAGAGCATATCCCCGGCGTTGATATCCGAGAAAGTAAAGCCGCGGCCGGTGCCCTCGAATTTGTTGTAGGGCAGGACGGTGTCCTTCAGGCCGCCGGTCTCCCGGACCACGGGCACGGTGCCGAAGCGCATGGCGATCATCTGGCTCAGGCCGCAGGGCTCGCTGATGGAGGGCATGAGGAAGATGTCGGCGCCGGCGTAGATCATGTCGGAGAGGGGGGCGGAGTAGGTGATCTGGGCGGCGAAGCGGCCGGGATACTGGCGCTGGGCGTTGCGGAAGGCCTCCTCATACTGCCAGTCGCCGGTACCCAGCACCACCATCTGCACATTCATCTCCATGATCTGGTGGAGCACGTCGGTGACCAGAGAGAAGCCCTTGTGGCCCACCAGCCGGGAGACGCAGGCGATAATGGGGGCGGATTCATCCTCCCGCAGGCCCACCGCCTTCTGGAGGGCCAGCTTGCAGGCGGTCTTGCCCTTGGCGGGGTTCTTGGCGGTGAAGTTGGCCGCCAGGCCGGGCTTCTTGGCCGGGTCATAGAGGGCCATGTCAATGCCGTTGAGGATGCCCTGGAGCTTGCCGCTCTGCTGGTTGATGACCGCGTCCATGCCGTGGGCATAAAAGGGCATGCGCAGCTCCTGGGCATAGGTGGGCGACACGGTGGTCACATAGGTGGAGGCCATGATGGCGCCCTTCATCAGGTTCACGTCCCCGTGGAAAGCCAGCATCCCCTCGTTGAAGTAGTTGCGGCCCAGGCCGATGACATCCTCCAACACCTGGTCGCCGTAGCGGCCCTGATACTCGATGTTGTGGATGGTGAATACGCTCTTGGCATTGCCCAGCTGGGGGATGCGGTACTTGTCCTCCAGCAGGTAGACGGGCACCAGGGCGGTCTGCCAGTCGTTGCAGTGGATGATGTCGGGCCACCAGTCCAGCTGTCCCGGCGTCTCGATGACGGCACGGGAGAAATAGGCAAACCGCTCGCAGTCGTCGAAGTGACCGTACATCTGCCAGCGCTTGAAGTAGTACTCGTTGTCTACAAACCAGTAGGTGACCCCGTCCCGCTCCAGCTGGAAGATGCCGCAGTACACCTGCCGCCAGGACAGCGTGACGTTGAAATACTTCAGGAAGGTCATC
>CASFKT010000165.1 GCA_949295195.1 uncultured bacterium
CTCCCACTACCTGGCCCAGGCGGAGAGCCCGGGGCCGGTGTTCTCCAAGCTGGTGCCCAAGCAGTCCCAGACCTCCAAGATCCTGTACAGCATCTACTGTGTCATGACGGCGGGGGAGGTGGCCCTGCTGAAGCTGGCGGGGATGCCCTTCTACGACGCCCTGGTCCACGCATTCTCCACCGCCGGCACCGGCGGCTTCTCCAACCGGGCGGCCAGCGTGGGGGCCTATGACAGCGCGGTAATCGACCTGATCATCGGGGTGTTCTGCCTGCTGTTCTCCATCAACTTTGCCCTGTACTTCCTGGTGCTCCAGCGCCGGATCTGGGAGGCGCTGAAGAGCGACGAGCTGCGCTTCTTCCTGGTGGTGGTGGCCCTGGCCACAGCGGCCATCGCGGTGGACATCCTGCCCCAGTACGGCAGCATTCTGCAGAGCCTGCGCTACTCCTTCTTCCAGGTGGCCTCCATCATCTCCACCACCGGCTTTGCCACGGCGGATTTTGTACTCTGGCCCCAGACGTCCCAGTATATTCTGGTGCTGCTCATGTTCTGCGGGGCCTGCGCCGGCTCCACCGGCGGCGGCGTCAAATGCTCTCGCATGCTCATCCTGCTGCGTACCATCCGCCGGGAGATCCACCAGATCGCCCACCCACGTTCGGTGGAGGTGGTCCGCCTGGAGGGCAAGGTGGTGGATGAGAATACCCTGCGGTCGGTTCTGACCTTTATCGGCTGCTACGTGCTGATCCTGCTGGGGGCGGGGCTCATCGTCTCTCTGGACGACGTGTCCTTTGCCGTGTCCTTCTCCGCCGCCCTCACCTGCCTGAGCAACGTGGGCCCCGGACTGCAGGAGATCGGCCCGGTGGGCAGCTTCGCGGAGTTCTCCCCTCTGTCCAAGGTGGTGCTGTCGGTGACCATGATCGCCGGCCGTCTGGAGCTCTTCCCCATTCTGGTGCTGTTCAGCCGCCGGACCTGGAGCCGCAGCTGACCCCGCGCATCCTCGCGCCCCGCCGCAGATTCAGCGGCAGGGCGCTTTTTGATTTGTTCGATAAGACAAAATGACGGGTGATACACTTCCTCTTTTTGTTCAGATGTGGTAAAATGGAGCCAGCCGCCGCGCAGGCGGGACGGACAGCGCTCCGCCCGCCGGAGGCGCGGAATCCGAGGGGAGTGTATCACATGGAACAGCTGTATTTGGTTGGATTTCTGGGGGCCGCGGCCGCGATCCTGTTTGCCTGGGTCCAGAGCCGCCGGGTGCTGTCCTACTCCGAGGGCAGCGAGGCTATGCGGAAGATAGCCGCCGCCATCCGCTCCGGCGCGGACGCCTACCTGAAGCACCAGTACGCCACGGTGGCCAAGGTGTTTCTGGTGGTCTTTGTTTTGCTGCTGCTCATGGCCTTCGGTACGGGCGGGGAGATGCTCTCCCGGTTCACCCCCTTCGCCTTCCTCACCGGGGGCGTGTGGTCCATGCTCTCCGGCCTGGTGGGCATGAAGATCGCCACCAGCGCCAACGCCCGCACCGCCCAGGCGGCCTGCGGGTGGCCTTCTCCTCCGGCTCGGTAATGGGCTTCACGGTGGTGGGGCTGGGGATGCTGGACATCTCCCTGTGGTTCTTCTTCCTGCGGGTATTCGCAGGAATTGACGACCCCATGACCCTGGGCAATATTATGGTGATGAACGGCATGGGGGCCTCCTTCATGGCCCTGTTCGCCCGGGTGGGCGGAGGCATCTATACCAAAGCCGCCGACGTGGGGGCCGACCTGGTGGGCAAGCGACCCCCGGAACCCCGCCACCATCGCCGACAACGTGGGGGACAACGTGGGGGACGTGGCCGGCATGGGGGCCGACCTGTATGAGTCCTATGTGGGCTCCATCCTGGCCACCTTCTCCCTGGGGGCCTGCGCCGGATACGGCTGGGAAGGGATGATCCTCCCCATTCTTCTGGCGGTGTGCGGCATCCTGTGCTCCATTGTGGGTACCTTCTTTGTAAAGACAGAGGAGAACGCCAGCCAGAAGTCCCTGCTGCGCTCCCTGCGCACCGGCACCTATCTGGCCGCCGTCCTCTCCGCCCTGGCCGCCGCCCCCCTCACCTACTTTATGGTGGGGAACTGGGGGGTCTACGCCGCCATCCTGTGCGGCCTCATCGGGGGGTGTGCCATCGGCTACTTTACGGAATACTACACCTCGGACACCTACAAGCCCACCCAGAAGCTGGCCGCCGCCGCGGAGACGGGCTCGGCCACCGTCATCATCGGAGGGCTGTCCCTGGGCATGCTGTCCACCATCGCCTCCATTCTCATCGTGGCCGCCGCCATCCTCATCAGCTTCTACGCCGCCGGAGGCGGGGCCTCCTTTGACCGGGGGCTCTACGGCATCGGCATCTCCGCGGTGGGCATGCTGTCCACCCTGGGCATCACCCTGGCCACCGACGCCTACGGCCCGGTGGCGGACAACGCCGGGGGCATTGCCGAGATGTCCGGCCTGCCCGAGTCCGTCCGGGAGCGCACCGACGCCCTGGACTCCCTGGGCAACACCACCGCCGCCACGGGGAAGGGCTTCGCCATCGGCTCGGCCTCCCTCACCGCCCTGGCCCTGCTGGTGTCCTATGTGAACATCGCCGCGGAGAAGTCCGGGGAGGTGCTGGACCTGTCCCTCACCAACCCCCTGATTCTGGTGGGGCTGTTTCTGGGGGCCATGCTCACCTTCGTGTTCTCCGCCCTGACCATGCGCGCGGTGCAGACCGCCGCCCAGTCCATTGTGGTGGAGGTGCGCCGCCAGTTCCGGGAGATCGCCGGCATCATGGAGTACAAGGCCGACCCGGACTATGCATCCTGCGTGGCCCTGTGCACCCGGGGGGCCCTCCATGAGATGGTGGTCCCCGCCCTGCTGGCCATCATCGTTCCCATCCTCACCGGCCTGCTTCTGGGGCCCGATGGCGTGGTGGGGCTGCTGGGGGGCGTGTCGGTCACCGGCTTTGCCATGGCGGTGTTCATGTCCAACGCCGGCGGCGCCTGGGACAACGCGAAAAAGTACATCGAGGCGGGCCACCACGGGGGCAAGGGCTCCGACTGCCACAAGGCCGCTGTGGTGGGGGACACGGTGGGGGACCCCTTCAAGGACACTTCCGGCCCGTCGCTGAATATCCTCATCAAGCTGGTGTCCACCGTGTCCATTGTATTTTCCGGACTGATTGTGGCCTTCCACATCCTGTGACCCAAACTGGGCACATTTTCCAAAACTTCCCGGAAGACCCGTTGCCGGATTGGAAAAGTTGTGCTATGATTTTCTTGAACTCCCGACCCGCACAGATGCGTGTTTTATTTTGAAAGTAAGGGGGCGTGATGCCGCTATGCTGGACATCACCACCATTGGAGAAGTACTCATTGATCTGACCCAGACGGGGTGCAGTGAACAGGGGGTCCCCCTGTTTGCCGCCTACCCCGGCGGGGCGCCTGCCAACGTGGCAGTGGCCGCCGCCAAGCTGGGGGCCTCCACCGCCTTTGTGGGCAAGACCGGCCAGGACGAGTTCGGCAGTTATCTGCGGCGGGTGCTGGCGGAGCACGGGGTGGACGTCACCGGCCTGCACACCGACCGCTCCCCCACCTCTTTGGCGGTGGTCTCCGTCTCCCCCGGCGGGGAGCGGTCCTTCCGCTTCATGCGGGGGGCGGACACCAACCTGTCCCCGGACGAGATCGACGAGGGCTGGGTGGACCGGAGTAAAGTGCTCCACTTCGGCTCTGTGAGCCTCACCGCGGGCATGTCCCGCTCGGCCACCATCTTTGCCGCCAGGCGGGCTCACAAGACGGGCAAGCTGGTGAGCTACGATCCCAACTACCGGCCCAGCCTGTGGCGGGGGAGGGAGGAGGCCATGCAGTGGCTCCAGATCCCCCTGCCCCTGGCCGGTTTGGTGAAGATGTCCCAGGAGGAGCTCCCCCTGCTCACCGGGTCGGAGGACCTGGAGCGGGGCAGCCAGATCCTGGAGGATATGGGCATCCGCCTGGTGGTGGTCACCCTGGGGGACCGGGGGGCCTTCTACCGCTGGAGGGGCCGCACCGGCCTGGTGCCCGGCGTGGATGTGGAGGCGGTGGACACCAACGGGGCGGGGGACACCTTCCTGGGGGCCCTGCTCTACCGGCTGACCCGCCGGGGGGACTCCCCCCTGGAGGGGCTCACCGTCTCCGAGCTGGAGGAGGCGCTGGACTTCTCCAACCGGGCCGCCGCCCTCACCTGCACCCGGCCGGGGGCCATCCCCGCCATGCCCACCCTGGAGGAGCTGTCCGGAGCCGGGGAGTGAACCCGTCCCTTCCGCCCGCTGGGGCGGGAGTTGCAATACCGAGCAGAGGAGCGTTTGTTATGCAGCAGTTTACCTATACCATTACCGACCCCATCGGCCTCCACGCCCGGCCCGCCGGCCTGCTGGTCCGGGCGGCCAGAGCCCTGGACAGCACCGTCACCATCCGAAGAGGGGACAGGTCCGTCTCCGCCGTCGAGCTGATGAACCTGATGAGTATGGGGGTCCGGCAGGGGGAGCAGGTCACCGTCACCATTGAGGGGGGCGATGAGGAGGCCAGCCGGAGGGCAATGGAACAATTTTTTCAGGAGAACCTGTAACGCAAGGAGGACGCTGGAATGAAAGTCGCCACGGGAACTTCCATTCTGAAGGGAATCGCCATTGGAAAACTGAAGCTCTACCGCAAGGAGGCGGTGGAGACAGGCCGCGCCTCCTTGCTCACCCCGGAGGAGGAGTACGCCCGCTTCCAGGCCGCCCAGAAGGCCGCCCAGGAGCAGCTGGGACAGCTGTATGAGAAAGCCCTGGACCAGGTGGGGGAGGACAACGCCGCCATTTTTGAGATCCACCAGATGATGCTGGAGGACGAGGACTATGTGGACGCCGTCAAGGGAATCCTGGACAGCCAGGGGGCCACGGCGGAGTATGCGGTGACCGCCACGGGGGAAAATTTTGCCGCCGCCTTCGCCGCCATGGAGGACCCCTATATGCAGGCCCGGTCCGCCGACGTGAAGGACATCTCCCGCCGGGTGGTGAATATCCTGGCCGGGACCGACGCCGGAGCCGTTCAGGGGGACGAGCCCGCCATCCTGGTGGCCGACGACCTGACCCCCAGCGAGACGGTGCAGCTGGACAAGAGCAAGCTGCTGGGCTTTATCACCCGGGGGGGCTCCACCAACAGCCACACCGCCATCCTGGCCCGGACCATGGGCATCCCCGCCCTCGTCGGGGTGGACTTTGACGAGAGCTGGGACGGGCAGCTGGCCATCCTGGACGGCTACAACCACTGTGTATACGTGGAACCGGCGCCGGAGCTGCTCTCCGCCATGGAGGCCAAGCGCCGCGCCGACCTGGAGCAGGAGGCCCTCCTCCAGGGACTGAAGAAGAAGCCCAACGTCACCCTGGACGGCACCGAGATCCAGGTGTACGCCAACATCGGCGGCGTGGGGGACGTAGGGTTGGTGCTCCAGAACGACGCCCAGGGCATCGGATTGTTCCGCAGCGAGTTCCTCTACCTGGACGGGGACGACTACCCCACCGAGGAGGAGCAGTTCGCCGTCTATAAGCGGGTGGTGGAGACCATGGCGGGCAAGAAGGTCATCATCCGCACCCTGGACATCGGGGCGGACAAGCAGGCGGACTACTTCGGGCTGGACCACGAGGAGAACCCCGCCCTGGGCTACCGGGCCATCCGCATCTGCCTCACCCGCCGGGACGTATTCAAGACCCAACTGCGGGCCATCCTCCGGGCCAGCGCCTTCGGCACGGTGTCCATCATGTTCCCCATGATCATCTCCGTGCGGGAGGTGCGGGACGCCAAAGAAATCCTGGAGGAGTGCCGCGCCGAGCTGAAGGCCCAGGGCGTCCCTATGGGGGAGGTGGAGATCGGCGTGATGATCGAGACCCC
>CASFKT010000166.1 GCA_949295195.1 uncultured bacterium
GTGGAGTTGATGGCCCACTCGCCCACCGGCTGGTCCAGGCCGGGTTTGGTCACCCGGCCCACCCCCTCGCCCCCACGGAGGGTGATCTCCTCCCCGGGCTGGCGGGTGACTGCGGCGGTGATGGGAAGGCCGTGGGTGGCGTCTATGTCGTCCCCGCCGTCCTTGGTCACCGAACAGAACGCCGTGCCGCCCTCCAGGCGGGGGGCCTCCACCGGAACCTCCACCACCCAGCCCTTGGGGGTGCGCAGGGAGACCTGCTCCGGGGCCTGCCCCGTCAGCAGGAGGCGGGCCGCACCCTGGGCGGCCAGAGCGGCGCAGGTGCCGGTGGTGTAGCCGCAGCGCAGGCGCTTGCCGCCGGATTGGATGTAGTGGAGGGCTCCTTTTTTCATTATGGGGAGGTTCGCTGCCTCGGCCCCCTGTTTTTACGGAGGCGCCAATTAGGCAACGTGGTTCGTAATCGCAAAGGCGCGGGCGGCTGAAAGCCGCCCCTACGAAATACGGGGAACTCTCCGGCCTTTCCGTAGGGGCTCGGACACTTTCGCGGCCTGTTGAGGATTTTGTGCGGTTTCGGGGGCCACCCTCATCCGTCTGGCCTTCGGCCAGCCACCTTCCCCCTGCAAGGGGGAAGGCTGGGAACGGGCGGCCACATGGGGCCCGCCCCTGCGAGCAATCAGAATATTCCGGGGCGGGCGGGTGAGGACACTCGCCCCTACGAAGAAGCGAGCGCATTCCGGAATATCGGTAGGGGCCGGTCCTAGACCGGCCCGCGGGCGCACACTGTGTGCCCCTACAACAGAAAACGGGCCGGGAGCGTTGGTTCGGCAAAGTCAGGCGCGGAAATAGAATCGCACTAGTTCCCATTTCCCTCCCACTCAGGCCCCCAGTGGGGCCGGATGGGACCGCACCCAGGCACTCCTGGTTTTGCGCGCCGGAACTACTCTGCCTACCTCAAGGGGTAACCCCCGTAATGGGGGTTCCAGGGGGACGGCGAATATGGACACGAAGTGTCCATCCTGAGCCGCCCCCCTGGCGTCTTTTGGTTCCTTTTCCACGCGGAAAAGGAACTCGCCGCCCGCGGGCGGCGCCCCCCCCTGCGAGAAAGCTCACCCCTCCAGCAGCTGCTCCAGCCGCCGCGCATACAGCCCCTGGACCTGGGGCAGCCGCCCCAGCCCCTCCAGGACGGGGTGGACGGTCAGGCCCGCCGCCTCCAGGCGGCTCTTCCAGCTCTCCGGGCCGGGGCCGGCGATGTCCTCCCGCACGTGGGTGCCGGCGGTGAGCAGGAGGGGGGCCAGAATCACCCGCTCCGCCCCCTGGCGCTCCAGCACCGGCAGCAGCTCCTCCAGCCCCGGCCAGCCCTCAATGGCGCCCACCAGGATATCCCCCCGGCCCGCCAGGCTGAGGACCCCCTGGAGGGCGGGGTAGACCAGATTGCCCGGGTGGGCGGTGCCGTGGCCCACCAGCACCACCGTCTGCCCCAGGAGCTTTCTCCAGCGCTCCATGAGCACCCCGGCCAGGGCCCGGACCATGTCCGTGTCCCCCATCAGGGGCGGGGCCAGCCGCAGGTCCCGGAACCGGGGGCGGAAGCTCTCGACGGTGGCCGCGATGGCGTCGTACTCATAGCCGGGCAGCAGGTGGGTGGGCAGGAGATAGAGCTGCTCCACTCCGGCGGACAGCTGCTCCTCCAGGGCCTCCTCCAGGCTGGGGACAGCAATTCCCCGATTGGCCAGAATCCTCCGGATGGTGGGGCTGGTGTAGGCCCGGGCGAAGGACAGCTCCGGCACGCGGCGGCGGAGGGCCTCCTCCACGCCGCCGATCTCCTCCAGCCGGGCCTCCTCGGCGGCGGTGCCGAAGCTGACGGTCAGCAGGGCGCGTTTCTCTTCCATCTCTGTTCCAACTCCTCTCTTGACCGGGGGAGGGGTGAGAGCCCCAGCTCTTTCCCGATCCAGTATATCATAGGCGGGGAAAAATTCCACCCCGGGATCTGGCCGCACCGGCCGAAAATTTCCTCCGGCGTGCCTGCGGCGGCCAGCCGTCCCCCGGCCAGCACCGCCGTCCGGTCGGCCCACCGCCACACAAAGTCCACGTCGTGGGTGGACAGGAGGACGGCGATCCCCCGGGCGCGGAGGAGGTCCAGCTGCTGTTCCAGCTGCCGCCGGCCCTCCGGGTCCAGGCCGGCCGCCGGCTCGTCCAGGAGCAGGACCCGGGGCTCCATGGCCAGCACCCCGGCCAGGGTGGTCCGCTTCTTCTCGCCGCCGGACAGCTGGTGGGGGGAGCGCCGCCGGTAGTCCTCCAGGCCGCAGGCGGCCAGGGCCCGGTCCACCCGGGCGCTCACTTCCCGGGGCGGGAGGCCCAGATTCCGGGGGCCGAAGGCCGCCTCCCCCTCCACTGTGGGGGCCAGCAGCTGGTCGTCCGGATTTTGAAAGACCAGCCCCACCGAGGAACGGAGCCGGTCCAGTTCCCGGCGTTTTTTCAGGTCCACCCGCCGCCCTTCCAGCCAGATCTCTCCGGCGGACAGGGGGAGGAGCCCCAGGGCGGCCAGAAACAGGGTGGACTTGCCCGCCCCATTGGGGCCCGCCAGGGCCAGCCGCTCCCCGGGCTCCAGGGCCAGGGACACGTCGCGGAGGGCGGGGGGCTCCTCCGGATCGTAGCCGCAGGTGATGTGTCTCAGTTCCAAAACAGGGGCCATCAGGGCCACCCTCCTCTCCAGGCCAGAATCCAGGTCAGAGCCACTCCAGCCGTCAGCGTCCCCGTCCCCAGGGCCTGCCGGACGGTGAGCTCTGGGGACGAGGTGCCCTCCAGGGACACGTCTCCCCGCCAGCATCGGGCCTCCATGGCCGCCAGAGACCGCCGGGCCTGTCCCAGGGACCGGACCAGCAGCACCGAGACCGCCGCCCCGGAGGTGCGCACGCCGGCGGAGAAATTGCGCCAGCCCAGGCGGCACCGGGCGGCCTGGGACATGGACTCCAGCAGCTCCCACAGGAGGAACAGGTACCGGTAGGTGAGAAACATGAGCTCCACCAGGGTTTTGGGGAGCTTCCAGCACTGGAGCAGCTCCAGCAGCCGGTCCATGGGGGTGGTGAGGGCCAGGGCGTACATCCAGGAGACGCCCCCGAAGGCCCGCAGGGTGACCAGGGCGGTCCGGCGCTGTCCCGCCTCCGTCACCGAGAGAAACCCTCCGGGCACAGGGAGGGCCAGCACGTCCCCAGGGACCGGGCCCAGATCGACCGCCAGGGCCAGGGCTCCCAGCAGCAAAAACGTCCCCGGCAGGGCCAGCAGGCGCAGGTACCGCCGGAGGGACACGCCCCCCGGTCCCAGCAGCACCCCCAGGGCGGCCCCCCACAGCAGCAGGACGAGGACCAGGGACCGGGCGGTGACGCAGGCCAGCAGGCCCGCCAGGCAGAGAAGCACCTTGGCCCCGGGGCTCATCTCCGCCAGGGGAGAGCGGCGGGCGGTCTGCTCCACCAGCTCCAGGGCGTGGGTGTGGCCCGCCTTCCGGCTCCCCCAGGCCAGCAGAAGGCCCAGAAGTGTACTCCCCGCCAGCAGGGGGAGGACCGGCAGGCGGCCCCAGCCCACAAGGACCAGGACCGTCCCCGTCAAAACCGCCCGCAGGATCACGGCGTCTCCTCCCTGGGGGGCTCCGCGGAGCCGCCGCCCCGGTACTTCTTCCGGGCGGCCAGCCAGCCGAAGCCGAAGCCCAGCACCCCCGCTCCCAGGGCGGCCTGGAGGCAGAACAGCAGGCTCTCGGTCTCCCCGCCGGGGGGCTCCAGAATGGGCTGGGCAATGGGCTCATAGTCCGGGTCCAGCTCCTGGACGAGCTCCTCGGCCGCCCCGTCGGCCCCGGCAAAGTCCGTGTCCCGCAGAAGGGCCAGGGGGATGACCGCGATGAGGGCGGCGGCGATTAGAAGGGCGAAAAACAGCTTCCAGGTCCGGTTCATTGCGCTGCCCTCCCTTCGTTCCAGCTTTTCAGCAGCCGCAGCTCGGGCTGGGCGCACTGCTCCAGAGCCAGCACCGCCGCTGCCGTGACCAGCCCCTCGATGACGGCCAGGGGGATCTGGGTGAGGGCGAACACCCCCAGGAACTCCACCGCCGCCCCCGCCACGCCGCCGGTGGCGCTGGGGTGGGCCAGGGCCAGCTGGAGGCTGGTGACGCAGTAGGTGAACAGGTCCCCCAGGGCGGCGGCGAGAAAGACGGAGACGCGCCGGTTCACCCGGAGGGCTCCGCAGGCCCGCCACACCCCCCAGCTCACCAGCGGCCCGGCGATGGCCATGCTGAAGGTGTTGGCCCCCAGGGTGGTCAGTCCCCCGTGGGCCAGCAGCAGGGCCTGAAACAGCAGGACGATCAGTCCCAGCACCGCCATGGGAGCGGGGCCGAACAGAATGGCCCCCAGACCGGTGCCGGTGGGGTGGCTGGAGGAGGCGCTGACGCTGGGAATCTTCAGGGCGCTGAGGACGAAGGCGAAGGCCCCCGCCATGGCCAG
>CASFKT010000167.1 GCA_949295195.1 uncultured bacterium
GGGCGGCCGCCTTCACCTGGGGATTGGCGTTGCCCATGGCGATGGGGGTCCCCACCACCTCCAGCATGGACAGGTCGTTGGGGCTGTCCCCCACGGCGGCGCACCGCTCCAGGGGCACCCCCTGTAGTAGGGACATGAGGGCCAGAGTGCGGCCCTTGCCCACCTTGGCGGGGACCAGCTCAAAATCCCGGTCGCTGGAGGCGGTGAGGGACACCCCCTCCAGGGCGGCGAGCTCTTTGAGGGGGTAGCTGGCCGGGTCCCCGTCCCCGTGGAGCTTGGTCAGGGGGAGGTCGTGCTCCTCCAGATAGGCAATGGGGTCCTCAGTCACCACGGCGTTGTCGTGAAAACAGGGGAAGGGGTAGTGCTTCATCAGCAGCTTTTTGGAGTAGGGGTCCAGCACGATGGCCTCTCCCGCGAAGATCATCAGGACGATCTCCCGGTTCAGGCACAGCTCCAGAGCCCGGCGGCCGGTCTCCCGGGGGAGATCCCACCGGCGGAGGTGAGCGCCGGTGCGGGCGTCGCACATGACCGCGCCCCCCAGGGCGGCGGCCAGCACGCCGCAGCCGGCCTCCTGGGCGAAATAGGCGGCCTCGGGAGCGGCCCGGCCGGTGGCCAGAAATACCTCCACCCCGGAGGCCCGGGCCTGGGCGATGGCGTCCTTGGAGGCCTGGGTGACCCGGCCCGACGGGTCCAGCAGGGTCCCGTCCAGGTCCAGGGCGATCAGGTCGATTTTGTTCATAAAAACACCCCAAATGAAAATTAAGAATGAAGAATTAAGAATGAAACAAAAGAAGATGGCCGGTCCCGGAGAAAACAGACCGGGTTCTCAGCCGCAGCCGAAAAAAGGCCGTCCCCATTATAGCGGAAGGCGGGAAAAAGAACAAGGAGCGCCAGGGACGAAAGGGTCCCGGCGCTCCTTGGGGTGTTTATGAGGTTTTCACAAATTTACACGAACCCCAGAGCCAGTCCCACGGTGTGCACCAGCAGGGAGACCACGTAGGCCACGCCGATCTGCCAGCACACGGAGAAGGCGGTCCACTTGGCGCTGCCCAGTTCCTTTGCCATGGTGGAGGTGGCCGCCACGCAGGGCACGTACAGCAGGATGAACACCAGCATGGAGAAGGCGGACAGGGGGGTGAACCCCGTCATGGCCGCCGCCACTGCCGTACCGGCGGCGGTGAGGGAGAAGCCGTAGAACATGGACAGAGAGGACACCACCATCTCCTTGGCGATGAAGCCGGTGAGCAGAGCCACCGCCGCCTGCCAGAAGCCGAAGCCCAGGGGGGCGAAGATGGGGGCGATGAGGGCGCCCAGGGTGCCCAGCATGGAGTTCGCCGCGTCGTCCACCATGTGCAGGGAGAAGTCGAAGGACTGGAGCAGCCACAGCACAATGGACATGGCCAGGATCAGAGTGCCCGCCTTTACCAGGAAGCCCTTCACCTTCTGCCACACATGGGTGGCGATGTTCTCCATGGAGGGGAAGCGGTAGGGGGGCAGCTCCAGCACAAAGGGGGCGGGCTCCCCGGAGAAGAGGGTGTGCTTGAAGAGAATACCCGAGAGGATGCCCACCACCATGCCGATGACGTACAGCCCGAACACCACCAGGCCAGCCCAGGGGCCGAAGAAGGCGGCGGACAGCAGGCCGTACACCGGCAGCTTGGCGGAGCAGGACATGAAGGGGATGAGGAGGATGGTCATGCGCCGGTCCTTCTCGTTCTCCATGGTGCGGGCCCCCATGATGGCGGGCACCGAGCAGCCGAAGCCCATGAGCATGGGGATAAAGGCTTTGCCGGAGAGGCCGAAGCGCCGCAGCAGCCGGTCCATGATGAAGGCCGCCCGGGACATGTAGCCCGAGTCCTCCAGGAAGGACAGGAAGAAGAACAGCAGGGCGATCTGGGGCAGGAAGGACAGCACGCCGCCCACGCCGGAGATGATGCCGTCGCACGCCAGGCTGATGACCACGGCGGGAGCTCCGGCGGCGGTGAGGGTGCCCTCCAGCCAGCCGGAGAACAGGTCGATGAGGGTGCTCACCCCGTCCTGGAGCCAGGAGCCGAAGGGGCCGAAGGTGATGACGAACATCACCAGCATGGCGCACAGGAACAGGGGGAGGGCGGTGTACTTGCCGGTGACGATCTGGTCGATCTTCTCCGTGAGGGTAGGGCCCTCCGAGCCCTTGCCCTTCACCACCGAGGCGCGGACCACCCGCTCAATATAGCGGTAGCGGCTGTCGGCCACCAGGGTCTCCCGGTCCCCCAGGGCGCTGGAGGCCTCGTACTCGGCGATGATGGCGTCCAGCTTGTTCTGTACGTCGGCGGGGAGGTTCAGAGCCTTGGCCACAATGCCGTCCCCCTCCAGCAGCTTGATGGAGGCCCAGTGGGCAGGCAGGTTGGCGGCGTAGGCGTAGTCGTGGATGAGCTCACCCATGCGGTGATGGATGTCGTGGGTGAAGTCATCGTACAGGTCGTCGGGCTCATAGGTGACCCCCAGGTGCATCTGCCGGTGGGCCACCTGGAGAAGCTCGTCCAGCCCCTCGCCGGTTTTGGCGGTGATGGGGACAACCGGCACTCCCAGCTCCTTGGACAGGCGCTCCACGTCGATCTGGTCCCCCCGGGCCTTCACCTCGTCCATGAAGTTCAGGGCCAGCACCAGGGGCCGCTCCAGCTCCAGCAGCTGGACGGTTAAGTACAGGTTGCGCTCCAGATTGGTGGCGTCCACAATGTCGATGACCGCGTCGGGGCCCTCCCCGATGATGAAGTCCCGGGCCACGATCTCCTCCATGGAGTAGGGGGACAGGGAGTAGATGCCCGGCAGGTCCACTACCGTGATGGACCGGTCCCCCAGGTGGGCGGTGCCCTCCTTCTTCTCCACGGTGACGCCGGGCCAGTTGCCCACGTACTGGTTGGAGCCGGTGAGGGCGTTGAACAGGGTGGTCTTGCCGCAGTTGGGGTTGCCCGCCAGGGCCACCTTCATGGTGCGGGTGTCGTGGGCGTTGTGGTCATAGGGCTTCTCGTGGTGCTCCAGCTCGTGGACATGGTCCCGGAGCTGGCGGCGGTCCCGCTCCGGGTCCGGGGCGCCGGACCGGGAGGCCGCCTGCGGCCTGGCCTGGACCGGGCCGATCTGGATCTGGCCCGCGTCCTCCTTCCGCAGGGACAGCTCATAGCCCCGGAGGGACACCTCCAGAGGGTCCCCCAGGGGGGCGATTTTGGTGACCTTCACCACCGTTCCCGGGGTCAGACCCATGTCCACCAGCCGCCGCTTCACCGCGCCCGACTGGTTGCCCACGGATACAATCATGCCGCTCTCCCCGGGAGAGAGCTCCTGGAGAGTGCGGGGTTGGGATTCTTTGGTGTGATTCATAGCAAACGATGCTCCGATCCGAATGTGTCAAGTGCTCCATTCCGCTCCATTTTACCGGAAAGGCGGTAGGTTTGCAAGAGGCAACCTGACGGACTCAGCCGGGCGCAGAGGGGATTTTTCGGAGTTTTTTCGCCAGAAAAACCGGCGCCCTCCCAAAACGGGAGGACGCCGGAAAAATTTGGAGGGCAGAGAGCTTACAGCTGGATGGTGCGGATGACCTTGGCGCAGCGGGGGCACAGGGTGGGGTGCTCGGTGTCGGAGCCCACCTTGATGTGGTGCTTCCAGCAGCGCTCGCACTTCTCGCCGGCGGCCTCGGCCACGGAGACGGCCAGCTCGCCGCCCACGGTCACCTGGACCTGGGAGACGATGAACAGGTCGGCCAGCTTCTCCTGGTCCATCTCGGCCAGGAAGGCGTCCTCCGCCGGGACGGTGAGGGCCACCTTGGCCTCCAGGCTCTTGCCGATCTTCTTCTCGTTCCGGGCGGCCTCCAGGGCGGCGTTGATGGCGTCTCGGACGGAGACGATCTTGTCCCACTTGGCCATGTCCGCTTCGGACAGGGCATAGGCGGCAAAGGGATGGTTCATCTCGTTGAGGACCACGTTGCGGGTGTCCTCGCCCTCCTGGTGGGGCATGGCCAGCCAGATCTCATCACAGGTGAAGGCCAGGATGGGGGCGAACAGCTTGGTGATGGTGTCCAGGATGAGCCACAGGGCGGTCTGGGCGCTGCGGCGCTCCAGGCTGTCTTTCCCCTCGCAGTACAGCCGGTCCTTGATGATGTCCAGGTAGAAGGAGCTGAGCTCCACCACGCAGAAGTCGTTGATGGCGTGGCGTGGGAGACCACGTGGAACTCATAGTTGTCATAGGCGGCGAAGCACTTCTCGGTGAGCTCGTTGAGCTTGGTCACCGCCCAGCGGTCCAGCTCCAGCATCTCCTCAGGGGCCACCAGGTGGTTGGGGTCGAAGCCGTCCAGGTTGCCCAGGCAGTACCGGGCGGTGTTGCGGAACTTCAGGTAGTTCTGGGAGAGCTGCTTGAAGATGTTGTCGGAGCAGCGCACGTCCACGTGGTAGTCGGCGGAGCCGGCCCACAGGCGGATCATGTCGGCGCCGTACTTCTTGAAGATGTCGGCGGGGTCCACGCCGTTGCCAAGAGACTTGTGCATGGCCTTGCCCTCGCCGTCCACGGTCCAGCCGTGGGTGATGCACTCCTTGAAGGGCGCGCCCTTGCCCAGGGCGCCCACGGCGGTGAGC
>CASFKT010000168.1 GCA_949295195.1 uncultured bacterium
ACTTCAGCGAGGAGCTGGCCAAGAAGGTGCTCACCGAGCACGACATCACCGTCATCGTGAACTTCCACAGCGGCGACGGACAGGCCACCGCCTTCGGCTGCGACCTGACCTATGACTATGTGAAGATCAACGGCGACTACCGGTCTTAAGAAGGAGGGCGTGCTGTGAACGACGTAGCGAGCAAGGTTGCCACCTTAATGGAGGCCATGCCCTATCTGAAGAAGTATGCCGGCAAAGTCATCGTCATCAAGTACGGCGGCAACGCCATGATCAATGAGGAGCTGAAGGCCGCCGTCCTCCAGGACGTGGTGATGCTCAAGCTCCTGGGCATGAAGCCCGTCCTCAGCCACGGGGGCGGCCCCGGCATCAACAAGATGCTGGAGAAGCTGGACATCCCCGTGCAGTTCATCAACGGCCTGCGCTACACCTCCGCGGACATCATCCATGTGGTGGAGGCGGTGCTCATCGGCCAGGTGAACAGCGAGCTGGTGGGCCGGATCAACGCCATCGGCGGCGACGCCGTGGGCCTGTCCGGCATCAGCGCCAACATCTATAAGTGCGTGCAGCGCAGCGAGGAGCTGGGCTTCGTGGGCGACATCGTGGAAGTGAATGCCGCCCCCGTGCAGGCCATGCTGGACGCGGGCTACATCCCCGTGGTGGCCCCCGTGGGCACCGACGGAAAGGGACAGAGTTTCAATATCAACGGCGACACCGCCGCCGGCAAGCTGGCCAGCGCCCTGGGCGCCGAGAAGCTCATGCTCCTCACCGACATCGAGGGGCTGTGCAACGACATCAAGCTTCGGGATGTGATCAGCTATCTGAACATCGCCGACGTGCCCAAGCTGAAGGAGCAGGGCACCATCGCCGGCGGCATGATCCCCAAGGTGGACTGCTGTGTCCAGGCCATTGAGGAGGGCGTCACCAACGTCCACATCATCGACGGAAGAAAACCCCACAGCATCCTGTACGAGGCCTTCACTGACGAGGGCATCGGCACCACCGTGGGCAAGGATGCGCCCAGCGTGGGCATCAAGTGGAAATAATCCCCCAGCGCCATTGGGAGAGGTCCCGGGGCGGGGCTCCCGCCCCGGGCAGGAATAGACGTATCATGATTATAAAGGAGGACGATTCCCATGATTGAGAAGTTCAAGAGCAACGCCGAAGCCATCGCCGTCGCTGACCAGTATCTGTACGGCAACCACGCCCGTATGCCCATCGTGATGGATCACGGCGAGGGCGCCTGGGTCTGGGACCTGGACGGGAACAAGTTCCTGGACTTTGTGGGCGGCATCGCCGTCAACGGCCTGGGCCACAACCATCCCGCCATTGTGAAGGCGCTGGATCGGGCCAAGGGCCTGATGCACTGCTCCAACTACTACTACAACGAGCCCGCCATCCAGGTCTGTAAGCTGATCTGCGAGAACAGCTGCTTCGAGAAGGTGTTCTTCGCCAACTCCGGCGCCGAGGCCAACGAAGGTCAGATCAAGCTGGCCCGTAAGTACGCCGTGGACCACGGCCACCCCGAGCGCTATGTGGTCATCTCCATGCTGAAGTCCTTCCACGGCCGCACGCTGGCCACCGCCACCGCCACCGGCCAGGAGATCGTCCACAATCCCAAGTGGTTCTCCCCCCTGCCCGAGGGCTTCCGCTATGCTGAGTTCAACAATCTGGAGTCCGTGAAGGAGCAGATGGGCGACGACGTTTGCGCCATCCTCACCGAGCCCGTCCAGGGCGAGGGCGGCGTCCGTCCCGCCACCCAGGAGTTCCTCCAGGGCCTGCGCGACCTGTGCGATGAGAAGGGCATCCTGCTGATGTTCGACGAGGTGCAGGTTGGCTCCGGCCGTACCGGCAAGCTGTTCGCCCATCAGAACTACGGCGTGGAGCCCGACACCTGCTCCATGGCCAAGGAGCTGGGCTCCGGCGTGCCCGTCGGCGCGGTGTGCGCCCGGGGCGACGCGGCCTACACCCTGACCCCCGGTACCCACGGCTCCACCTTCGCCGGCGGCCCTCTGGCCTGCGGTCTGGCTGAGGCCACTCTGGACACCATGATCAACGGCGGCGTGATGGATCACGCGGCCAAGGTGGGCGAGTACTTCCGCGCCGAGCTGCGCAAGCTTCAGGAGAAGCACCCCACCTGCATCACTGAGGTCCGCGGCATGGGCATGATCAACGGCGCCGAGCTGGCCAACAACGAGGTCGGTCCCCAGATCGTGAACAAGTGCTTTGAGAAGAAGGTGCTCATCAACTGCACCGCCGGCAACGTGCTGCGCTTCATTCCGCCTCTGATCGTGACCGAGGAGGAAGTTGATATCGTCGTGAAGGCCATTGACGAGGCCATGACCGAGCTGGGTTATTGAGCAAACATCCCGCACTCAAGCAGCAAACACGGTTCTGCGGGGTGAGATCCCAGGTCCCGGGGCGCGCGCCTGCGCGCCCCGGGCGGCATGGACTTGCACCTGTTTTGTGTCGGTTGTAAATTAGAGGGGGAAGGAGGGCTGATCAGGGGAAACGCCGCAATCCAGGAATTCCAACGCTGAATCAAAAAATGCAGAAATGCAAATCCAAAGCAAGCTATTGCAATGTAATGCAAAGTAATGCAAAGTAATGAAAGAAAGGTTGGTAATTATCCATGAGTGAGGCAAAGAAATCCAGAGAGCCGCGAATGCCAAAGCTGTGGGAGGCTCTGATTACGCTGTTGATCTTAGTCGCTGTGCTGTCGATCGGCATTGTGATCTTCGGCGCCAGTGTCCATGTGCCTATGTTCGTGGGCGTGTGCGCCGCGGCCCTTATGGCCCTGTATCTGGGCCATAAGTGGGAAGACATTGAGAAGATGATGATGGACGGCATTTACAAGGCCCTCCAGTCCGTTTGTATCCTGATCATCGTCGGCATCCTGATCGGTGTGTGGATCAATTCCGGCGTAGTGCCCACCATGATCTACTACGGCCTGCAGATTATCCATCCCTCCATCTTCTTTGTGGCCACCGTGCTGGTGTGCTCCATCACCTCCCTGGCCACCGGTACCTCCTGGGGCACCATGGGCACCATGGGCGTGGCGTTTCTGGGCATCGGCTTCGGCCTGGGTATGAATCCCGGCATGACCGCCGGCGCGATCCTCTCTGGCGCCTATTTCGGCGACAAGATGTCCCCCCTGTCCGACACAACCAACCTGGCGCCCGCTATGGCTGGTACCGACGTAATCGCTCACGTAAAGGCCATGATGCTGCCCACGGCCATCACCTATGTGATCACTCTGATCTTCTTCGGTGTGCTGGGCGTCACCCAGTACCACGGCGGCGACGCGGATATGAGCCGCGTGACGGAATTTGCCAACGCGCTGAATGTGGCCCAAGGCGGTCTCTTTAACATCAATCCCGTCCTGCTGCTGCCCCCTGTGATCGTCATTGTGGCGGTGGCTATGAAGATGCCCGCCATCCCTGGCATCACCCTGGGCATCTTCGCCGGCGGCATCCTGGGCCTCATTTTCCAGCCTGACAGCTGCGACCTGGGCACTCTGTTCAACTTCGGCCTGGATGGCTTTACGTTCTCTGACGAGCTGAAGGAGGTCCTGCAGGCGACCCTGAGCACGGAGACCTACGACACCCTGATTGAGCTGCTGGAGAAGGGCGGCATCATGGGTATGATGAACTCCGTGGCCATGACCATCATCGCCATGATGTTCGGCGGCATCATGGAGGGCACCCACCAGCTGGAAGTGGTGGTTGATCGGATCAAGAAGCTGGCCAAGAGCCCCGCTGGTCTGGTTACCGTCACCGAGATCACCTGCGTGCTGTCCAACATGACCATGCCCGAGCAGTACATCTCCATCGTGGTTCCCGGCCGTATGTACGCCGAGGAGTACCGCAAGATGGGCCTGCACCCCTCCGTCCTGTCCTCCGCTCTGGAGGGCGCCGGCACCGTCACCTCCGCTCTGGTTCCCTGGAACACCTGCGGCGTGTATATCGAGACGACTCTGGGCCTCGGCGTGGCCGAGTACGGTATCTACGCCATGTTCAACTGGCTGATGCCCATTGTTAACGCCGCCTGCGCCTGGTTCGGCTGGACCCTGAAGGATCTGGACAACAAGCCCTACAAGAAGCGCAAGGCTGCTGTCTGATCCAGAGGAAGCACAGAATCGAATGTTATGAGAGAGAGACAAGAACAGTATCCACAGCGCACAGAATCGAATGTTATGAGAGAGAGACAAGAACAGTATCCACAGCTGGAAGTCGATCTCGGAAAGTTACAGAAAAACCTGGCAGCGCTCCGCGAGCGCTGCCAGGTTTCTGGTATCAAGCTCTCCGGGATCGTAAAGGGCTTCTGCGCCCTGCCGGAGGCGGCAAAGGTCTATGACCGGGCGGGGCTGGACAGCATCGGCTCCTCCCGTCTGGAGCAGCTGCGTACCCTGCGGCAGGCGGGTATCCGCACGCCGCTGATGATGATCCGCATCCCCATGCTCACCGAGGTGGACGAGCTGGTGCGGTGGGCGGATATCAGCCTGCAAAGTGAGATCTCAGTGCTCCGGGCCACCAACGAGGCCGCCGCCCGGGCGGGGGTGCGCCACAAGGTGATCCTCATGGTGGACCTGGGCGACCTGCGGGAGGGCTTCTGGGACCGGGAGGAATTGATTTCCGCCGCCATGGAGGTGGAACAGAAGCTGGAGAACCTGGACCTGCTGGGGGTGGGCACCAACCTGGGCTGCTACGGCTCGGTCCAGGCCACCCCCGAGAAGATGGAGGAACTCATCGCCGCCGCCGAGGCGGTGGAGGCGGCCATCGGCCGCCGGCTGGAGATCATCTCCGGCGGGGCCTCCTCCTCGGTGCACATGGTGCTGGACGGCACCATGCCCAGCCGCATCAACCACCTGCGGGTGGGGGAGCTGCTCCTGCTGGGCCGGGTGTGGGGCTGCGACATGCCGGAGCTCCACAAGGACGTGTTCACCCTCCGGGCCGAGGTGATCGAGGTCAAAATAAAACCCTCCCACCCGGTGGGCGAGCTGTCGGTGGACGCCTTCGGGCGGACCCGCACCTATGTGGACCGGGGCCACCGCCGCCGGGCTCTCCTGGCCATGGGCCGGGTGGATTACGGGGAGTGTGAGGACCTGGTCTCCCGGGAGCCGGGGCTCATCATGCTGGGGGCCTCCTCCGACCACACCCTGGTGGACGTGCAGAACACGGTCCGGGATATCCAGGTGGGCGACATTTTGGGGTTTGACTTGTGCTATGCCACGATGGTATACTTGACCCACAGCGAGAGCGTCCACCTGGTCTTCCGAGAGGAGACAACATCTGAATAAACTCTGTGGACGGCGCCTTGTGAAAAAACTTAGTTGAGTAAAATTCGCCTCAGTTTGGGATGGGGGAGCTCGAGGGGGCGGCAGCCCGCCTCGAGTGGGATCGAATGCCCTGAATGCCTTGCGCAGCAAGGCGTTCAGCGAGCGCAGCGAGGACTTTTCCGCCGCTGTGCGGCGGGAAAGTAACGACATTCTTGCAGGCTGTCGGAAAAGTCCTTGGACTTTTTTGACAGCCTGCGGCGCCGTCCGCCTTTAATTTGGGGAGGAAACTGCCATGCACAACGAACTGACCCGACAGGATCTGAAAATGATGCGGGAGGAGCTGGACTACCGTCGGATCACCTTGAGGCCCAAGCTGCTGGAGGCGGTGAAGGAGGCCCGGGCCTTCGGGGACCTGAGCGAGAACTTTGAGTACAAGGCCGCCAAGCAGGAGAAAAACCGGAACGAGAGCCGCATCCGCTTTCTGGAGAACATGATCAAAACCGCCAAGGTGTTTGACGACACCTCCGGGGCGGACCAGGTGGGCCTGTACGACAAGGTCACCGTGTACATGGAGGACGACGACGAGACCGAGGT
>CASFKT010000169.1:0-437 GCA_949295195.1 uncultured bacterium
CGCTTCGTATTATAGGCGGTTTTCAAGAGCCCACCTCCGGGGATGTTTTTTTTGACGGCGTGAGGATTAACTCTATTCCGCCCCACAAACGGGTGGTAAATACTGTGTTTCAGCGGTACGCCCTGTTCCCCCACCTCAACGTGTTTGAGAATATCGCCTTCGGTCTGCGCATCCCCAAGGTGGACCCGGAGACCAAACAGAAGGTCAAGCTGTCCGAGCAGGAGATCCACGACCGGGTCATGGAGATGCTCCAGGTGGTCAACCTGAAGGGCTTTGAAAAGCGCCGGATCACCCAGCTCTCCGGCGGACAGCAGCAGCGGGTGGCCATCGCCCGGGCCCTGGTAAACCGGCCCAAGGTCCTGCTGCTGGACGAGCCCCTGGGCGCTCTGGACCTGAAACTGCGCAAGGACATGCAGAATGAATTGAAGCGCATCCAG
>CASFKT010000169.1:460-4634 GCA_949295195.1 uncultured bacterium
TACGTCACCCACGACCAGGAGGAGGCCCTGGCCATGTCCGACACGGTGGTGGTGATGGACGGGGGCAAGATCCAGCAGATCGGCACCCCGGAGGACATCTACAACGAGCCCAAGAATGCCTTTGTGGCCGACTTCATCGGCGAGTCCAACATCCTGGACGGCATCATGCGCGCCGACGGGGTGGTGGAGATTTTCAACCGGAAGTTCCAGTGCCTGGACAAAGGTTTTGAGAAGGACGAGCCGGTGGACGTGGTCATCCGGCCCGAGGACGTGGACATCGTCCCCGAGGACCATGGCCAGCTGAAGGGCACCGTCACCTCGGTGACCTTCAAGGGGGTCCACTACGACACCATCGTGGACTTCTACGGCTTCAAGTGGCTGATCCAGACCACCGACTTCTGCCCGGTGGACAGCCGCATCGGCATCAAGATCGACCCCGACGGCATCCACGTGATGAAAAAGAGCCAGTACTCCGGCATGTTCGGCGATTATTCCTCCTACTCCGAGGAGTATGATGAGATCGGCGACGCCACCCTCGAGCCCGAGGAGGAAGAGGAGGAGCGGGATGAAGAATAAGCTCTCCTGGCTGGCGGGCCCCTATGTGCTCTGGATGGCCCTGGTGGTCATCGTCCCGATTCTGCTGGTGGTGGTCTACGCCTTCACCACCTCCGGGGAAACCGCCGCGGACATCGGTGGCTTTACCCTGGACAACTTCTCCCGGATGGGCACCTACACGGTGATTTTTGCCCGCTCCTTCCAGCTGGCCCTGGTGGCCACTCTGGTATGCCTGCTCATCGGCTACCCCCTGGCCTATGTGATGGCCAAGGAGGGCCCCGGCTTTCAGCGGGTGGCCATGGTCATCATCATGCTGCCCATGTGGGTCAATTTCCTGCTGCGCACCTACGCCTGGATGGCCATTCTGGAAAACAACGGAATCCTGAACAACTTCTTTGAGGCCATCGGCCTGTTTGATCTCATCAACGGTCTGTTCGGCACCGACATCTCCTTCTTCCCCATGATCCGCACCCAGGGGGCGGTGGTGCTGGGCATGGTGTATAACTACCTGCCCTTCATGGTGCTGCCCATCTACTCGGTCATCATCAAGCTGGACCACTCCTTGGTGGAGGCCGCCCGGGATCTGGGTGCCAGCTCGGCGGGGGTGTTCCGCCGGGTGACCCTTCCCCTGTCCCTGCCGGGGGTGCTGTCCGGGGTGACCATGGTGTTCGTCCCCTCGGTGTCCACCTTCGCCATCTCCCGGATGATGGGCGGAAACAACCAGATGCTGCTGGGCAACCTCATTGAGCAGCAGTTCCTGGGCGGAGCCTATAACCCCCACCTGGGCAGCGCCATCGCTCTGGTGATGATGATTATTGTGGTGGCCTGCATGTGGATCATGAATCGCTTCGGTGAGGGCGAGGAACAGGCGGTGATCCTATGAGACAGCATCGCATTGGAAACCGGCTTTTTATGGCCCTGGTCTTTTTGTTCCTGTACGCTCCAATTCTTCTGCTGGTGGTGTTCTCCTTCAACGCCGGCGGGAGCAACGTGGTGTGGGAGGGCTTCTCCCTGCGCTGGTATCAGGAGCTCTTTCAGGACCGCCGGATGATGGAGGCGGTCTACACCACCCTGTTGGTGTCGGTTCTGGCCACCCTTATTTCCACTGTGGCCGGCACCTTCGCCTCGGTGGGCCTGTACGGCATGAAAAAGCGCTGGCGGGAGCCCATTTTGTCGGTGAACAACATCCCCATCATGAACGCGGACATCGTCACCGGCGTGGCCCTGTGCATCTTCTTTGTGGCGGTCATCGGCGGCTGGAACGACTTTGTCACCTTCCTGGAGGAGAATTTCCGCCGCACCCTCCCCCGGCTGGAGATGGGCTTCGGCACCCTGCTGCTGGCCCACCTGTCCTTCGACATCCCCTATGTCATTCTGAACGTGCTGCCCAAGCTGCGGCAGATGGACAGCAGCCTCATCGACGCGGCCCAGGATCTGGGCTGCACCTGGATGGGAGCCTTCTGGAAGGTGATCGTCCCGGAGATCAAGCCGGGCATCGTCTCCGGCGCCCTCATCGCCTTCACCATGAGCATCGACGACTTCGTCATCTCCTACTTCACCGCCGGTTCGGCCTCCACCCTGTCCATTGAGATCTACGGCATGGTGCGCCGCCGGGTGAGCCCGGAGCTCAACGCGGTATCCACTCTGTTGTTCGTGGTGGTCCTGATCCTTCTTGTGATCATCAACGTGCGGGAGGCCCGTCAGGAAAAGGCCCTTCGCCGCAGTACAGCGCAGAAATAGCGCCCCCCACCCCCTTTCCCCCCTGTTCTCACGGCCCGCGGGCCTGGAGATACACCAAATCAAATCATATTGGAGGAATGATCAGTTGAAAAAAATCGTAGCTTTGACCCTCGCCACCAGTGTGGCGGCGGGCCTGTTCCTGTCCGGGTGCGCCATGAATGAGACTTCCAGCACTTCCGGCAGCACCGGCAGCAATACCAGCTCCGGCCAGCGGGAAGTAAACGTGTGCAGTTGGGGCGAATATATCGACACCGACCTGATTACACAGTTTGAGGAAGAAACCGGTATCAAGGTAAACTACAATACCGCTCCCTCCAATGAGGAGCTCTACTCCCAGCTTCAGACCGGCGGCGTCAACTACGATGTCATCGTCCCCTCTGACTATATGATCGCCCGGCTGATCGAGGAGGATATGCTCCAGAAGCTGGATTACAGCAAGATCCCCAACTATGAGAAGATCGGCGAGCAGTACAAAAACCTGTCCTTTGATCCCAACAACGAGTACTCCGTCCCCTACACCTGGGGCACCCTGGGCATCATCTACAACACCACCATGGTGGATGAGCCCATCACTAGCTGGGGGGCCATGTTCTCCGACGACTACGCCGGAAACATTCTCCTCATTGACAACTCCCGGGACGCCTTCGCCATGGCTCTGTACTACCTGGGCTACGACGTAAACACCACCGATGAGGCCCAGATCCGGGAGGCCTATCAGCTGGTGGCCGACGCCAAGGCCCGGGGCGTATACGCCGGCCAGGGCATGGACGAGATCTTCCAGATCATGGAGGGCGGCAATCTGGCCATCGCCACCTACTACGCCGGCGACTTCCTGACCATGTACGAGGCCAACCCCGACCTGGCCTTCGTCATCCCCGAGGAGGGCTCCAACTGGTTTGTGGACTCCATGTGCATCCTGAAGGACGCCAAGAATGTGGACGAGGCCCACGAGTGGATCAACTTCATCGCCTCCACCGAGTCCAACCTGAAGAACATGGACTTCATCTGGTACGCCTCCCCCAACACCGAGGCCCTGGAGCAGTACCCCGCCTACTATGAGGAGACCTACGGCGAGCCCCTGGACATGGATCTATACGAGATCATGGCCGCCCCCGACTCCGTGCTGGAGAACTGCTCCATGTACGAGAACCTGCCGGCGGACACTCTGGCCCTGTACAACGATCTGTGGATCGAGCTGGGCACCTGATTCCATAAAGTCAAGGCCGCGCGGAGCGATGCTCCGCGCGGCCTTTTTCTGTTTTGTGAAAGGTGCCGAAAGATTCACAATTTATTCACGCTTTTGTCCCAATTTCTTGATAATTTTTTGGGCCGATGTGGTATCCTGTTCTTGGATCAAAGATCCACATGTTTTCCCCCTTTGACAGCGGCGTATCCCTCCAAATGCGCCGCACCTGGACCACAGGTCCCGCACGCCTGCGGTCCCCAGGCTCCCCGCCCGCCTTGACGGGCCGGCACCTGAACCTATGGCGCAAAAGCGCCTCACTGCTACCCGGCCCGGACAACGGTCTGCTCCGGGTGGCAGACCAAAAATTCCCGGTCTTTGACTGGTTTATATTTCAATAAATACGCCGCCCTGCCTGTGCAGGGCGGCATATTTTCTTATCGGGGAATGGGCGGGACGTCACCCGCTGTCCGAGCCGCCGTCTCCAAACACCACCCGGTAGTAATCCCAGTCCAGAATGGACGCCGAGTAGGCCACCCGGTTCTGCACCTCGGCCACCCGCTCGGCCACATAGTCCGGGTCTGGCTCGCTGCCGTCGAACATGGTGAAGGTGTCGGTGGTGGAGTCGTAGGCCCCCTGGTCGGTGAGAAAACTGTAATTGGAGAAGATGACCAGGCCCGGCTCGTCGGACAGGAT
>CASFKT010000170.1 GCA_949295195.1 uncultured bacterium
CCTATTATATAATTACTGGGCAGTATACACAAGAAATTCTTTTTTCTGCTGTTCATTCCAAAGGGGAATGTTTTTGGGAATCCTATCCATACTGCTAAGGAGTTATTTGATTTATGAGTATCCGTAAGTACATTGCCTATTTAAAGACCATCGAGACGGGGAGCATCACCCACGCCGCCGCCCAGCTGGGCTACACCCAGTCGGCCATCAGCCGGATGATCGCCGACCTGGAGGACTCCTGGGGCGTCAAGCTGCTCACCCGCAACCGCTCCGGCATTGAGATCAGTTCCGAGGGCCTCACCCTCCTGCCAAAGCTCCAGGCCATCTGCAAGGACTACGAGGATCTGAACTACGCCATCTCCGAGCTCCACGGCCTCAGCTCCGGCTCCATCCGCCTGGGGGCCTTCTCCAGCATCTCCAGCGGGCGGCTGCCCCAGATCATCAAGTCCTTCCACGAGCTCTATCCCCACATCGACTTTCAGCTGGTCAACGGGGAGTACAATCAAATCGCCACCTGGCTGCGGAAGGGGCTGGTGGACTGCGGCTTTGTGAGCCTGCCCGCCCCCAACGATCTGGAGGCCTCCTTCCTGCTCCAGGACAACCTGGTGGTCATTCTGCCGGAAAACCATCCCCTGGCCGACGCCCCGGTGTATCCGGTGGATCGCCTGTCCAGCGAGGATTTCATCAACCTGAAGGAGGAGCAGGACTACGAAATCACCAAATTCCTGGACCACCTCCAGCAAAAGCCCAACATCCGCTATGAGGTGAGCGACGACTACGCCATCCTCTCCATGGTGGAGTGCGGACTGGGCATCAGCGTGGTCCATGAGCTTATGCTCCACCCCAACCGCTACCGCGTGCGGCCCAAACACTTCGACATCCCCCAGGTGCGGGACATCGGCATCGCAGTCAAGAAGGACGTGCCTCCCTCCACCATCACCCGGCTGTTTGTGGCACACGCCAAGCAGTGGGCTCAGGAGCACCTCCCCGCAGAAATCACCTGATGGGGACTTCTGTAACTTTCGTACAGAATTCTCCTGTTTCACTTCCATCGTTTGGTACAATCATACCACAACCCTGCACAAAAGGAAAGGGAAAATTTCAAAAATTTTTCCTGAATGTATAGTCCTATTTTATGCATTATTATTCAATTTTCCCTGGATTCTCAAGGAGCAGCCCGAAGTCTTTTTCCTTCTTTCTTTCTATTTTAAGCGAAAATCTCTTTATTTTTCTGTATTTATATCTGATTTCTTTTTAATTTCCTGTTTCTCAGGTGGATTTTTCCGCTTCCGCGCCAAAATTTCTCCTGGAAATGCAGCGAGCACGGACCAAACATTTTGCATGGTCCGTGCTCGCTTTTTGCATAAGCTTCCAGCTTATCCGATTTCTTCCCACTCTTTTTCCCGGAATCCCACTTTGACAAACCGCTCCCCCACCAGAATGGGGCGCTTCACCAGCATCCCGTCGGTGGCCAGCAGGGCCAGCTGCTCCTCCTCGCTCATGGCGGGCAGCTTGTTCTTCAAATCCATGGCCTTATAGAGCTGTCCGGAGGTGTTGAAGAACCGCTTCAGGGGCAGGCCGCTCTCCTGCCACCAGGTCCGCAGTTCCTCCTGGGTGGGGTTCTCCGTCTTGATGTCCCGGAGGGTGTAGGAGATTCCCTTCTCGTCCAGCCACTTCTTGGCCTTCTGACAGGTGGTGCACTTGGGATAACAGACAAACAGCATTGATATTCCTCCTTTATTGTGAAACGCGGACGGCTGTGAAAACCGCCCCGGCAAAAACAGCCCCGGCGGAAGCCAGGGCTGTTGTAAGATTTAATAATTCATCTGCTTGCGGCGGGACAGGTTCATGGTACCGTCCTGCATTTGGTCCAGGCTGTCCAGGCTCTTGCCGGTGCCCTCGGCCACGCAGGAGATGGCGTCCTCGGCCACGTGGGTCTCGATGCCGGTGTGGGCCTCGATGAGCTTGTCAAAGCCCCACAGCAGGGAGCCGCCGCCGGTCATCACGATGCCGTTGGTGGAGATGTCGGCCACCAGCTCGGGGGGCGTGCGCTCCAGAACACCGTGGATGGCCTCCAGAATGCGGCTGGAGACCTCCTCGAAGGCCTCGATCATCTCGCTGGAGGAGACGGAGAACACCCGGGGCAGGCCGGTCATCAGGCAGCGGCCCTTGATCTCCATGGTGACCTCCTCGGGCCGGGGGAAGACGCAGCCGATGGACATTTTCAGCTCCTCGGCGGTGCGGTCGCCGATGAGCACGTTGTGCTTCTTGCGGATATACTTGACCACCGCCTCGTCGAACTTGTCGCCGGCGATCTTGATGGAGGCGGACTCCACCACGCCGCCCAGGGAGATGACGGCGATGTCGGCGGTGCCGCCGCCGATGTCCACCACCATGTGGCCGTCGGGCTTGGTGATGTCGATGCCCGCGCCGATGGCGGCGGCCACCGGCTCCTCAATGAGGTAGGCCCGGCGGGCGCCCGCCTGGATGCCGGCGTCCACCACGGCACGCTCCTCTACCTCGGTGATGCCGGAGGGCACGCAGATGAGCAGACGGGGCTTGAACAGGGAGAAGGTGGTCACCTTCTTGATGAACTCCTTGAGCATCCGCTCGGTCATGTCGTAGTCGGAGATGACGCCCTCCCGCAGGGGACGCATGGCCACGATGTTGCCGGGGGTACGGCCCAGCATGGCCTGGGCGTCGGTGCCCACCTTCAACAGCTTGCCGGTATTCTTATCCATGGCCACCACGGAGGGCTCCCGCAGGACCACGCCCTTTCCCTTGATATATACCAGAACGGACGCGGTGCCCAGGTCAATGCCAATGTCCTTGCTGAATAAATTAAACATATCGTTCCACCTTATTGATGATCATTTCCGGCGTTAGTATACCCGCGCCGGTTTGTGGTTATATCCAAACTAGCTTTCATTATAGCGGGTCCCACGCCGGTTTTCAACTATTATTTCGCCATTTTTCCATGGTTTTCCGGCCTGTCTGTAATTCATTTTTTCCGGGCCTGGGCCAGGGTCAGCCCCCAGACCTCCGCCGCGCCCCCTTCCAGGAGCAGACGGGCGCACTCCCCCATGGTGGAGCCGGTGGTCACCACGTCGTCCACCAGCAGGACGCGCAGGCCGGACAGGTCCTCCCCGGTCAGCCGGTACACCCCCTGGACGTTGGCCCGCCGGGCCGCCTCGTCCTCCAGGTGGGACTGGGGGCCGTTGTCCGTCCCCTTCTCCAGCAGCTTCCGGGCCGGGAGGCCCAGCTCGCCGGCCGCCGTCCGGGCCAGCAGCTCCGCCTGATCAAAGCCCCGTTTTCTCTTCCGCCTCCGGCTCAGCGGGGCCCAGGTCACCACATCCACCGCTCCGGTCAGGCGGTCCTGGGCGCACTGAGCCATGAGAAGCCCAAAGGGCTTCCCATAGCTGGGATTTCCCGGGAATTTGTACCGGCGCACCGCCTCGGGCACCCCGTCCCGGTAGGCCAGGGGCGAGAGACACCCCGCCGTCCCCTCCACCGCCCGCAGGGCGTCCTCCCCCAGAAGCCACGGGAGCTTCCCCTGGCACTCCGGGCACACCGGGGCTCTGGGGTCGTCCAGAATTTTCCGGCAGAAGGGACACTTGGGCGGGAACAGCAGGTCCAGAAAGGCTTCCCACAGGTTCATTGGGAGGAGTCCTCTTTCTCGACCGGGATCGTGCCATGCTTCTTTTCAAAATCACGAATACAGGTCAAAATCAGATAAAGTGCCTGACCGTTAATCGTACGCCCCTCATATTCTGCGATATACTTCAGCTTTTGGTGAATCTCCGGTGAGACCCGATTAAAAATCACCGCATTCTTCTTTTTCTTGTCGGTCATATCCTATCTCCACTTTGTGCTTCATTTATTTTGTGGAGATATGATATAGAATTTGCATGCGTTTTGCTTTCGTTTGCTAGCTTTTGCTATCTTATTTTTGAGGCCGTAGGGCGGGGGCTTGCCCCCGCCGCGTCTTTCCTGCTTTGCATCCTTGTAACTCCGGGTTCTGTTGGTTCGCTGCGGGGGAATTTCGCCGCCTGCGGGCGGCGAGTTCCTTTGCCCACGGCGGCAAAGGAACCAAAACGCCGCCGGGGACGGCTCAGGATGAGCGCTCCGCGCTCATATTCGCCTTTCCCCGGACCCCATTTACGGGGTTACCCCTAGGCAAAAAATTTCCGGCGCGCGGAAATCTGAGTGAGTGTCTGAATTCCCGCCGGGCCACCGGGCCCTGGGGTTGCAAAAATTGCCGCTGGTGCGGTTCCGCATCTGCGCCTGGGTCTCCCGAACCAACGGCACTGGTGCTGATTCGCTGTAGGGGCGGCTATCAGCCGCCCGCAAGCCTTCCCCCTGGGGGGAATGTGCCCCAGTGCGCACACTGGGGCGGATGAGGGGGCGATAATGGAACGGTTTCGTTCCTCGCAGGGGTATTTCGCCGCCTGCGGGCGGCGAGTTCCTTTGCCCGCGGCGGCAAAGGAACCAAAACGCCGCCGGGGACGGCTCAGGATGAGCGCTCCGCGCTCATATTCGCCTTTCCCCGGACCCCATTTACGGGGTTACCCCT
>CASFKT010000171.1 GCA_949295195.1 uncultured bacterium
GGGGTAGTAGTGCTCCACCACCGGCCCGGCCATCTCGTCGGCCTTGTTGGACAGCACCGCGATGGACACCCCCGCCTCCTTCAGCCGCAGGGCGGCCTCCTTCATGCCGGGGTATGGGGCGGTTTTGTCCTCCTTGTGGACGCCGTACCAGGACATGAACTCCTCAAAGGCCTGGTCCAGAGTTGGCTGGTCCGTTCCCGCCGGGGCGAAGCGCTCCACCAGCTTGGGGATGCCGTTGCCCACCATGTGCTTATACTCCTCCACCGAGTGGGCGGGCCAGCCGTGGAGTTTGCACACGTGGTTCCCCGTGTCCGCCAAGTCGTCGATGGTGTTCAGCAGGGTGCCGTCCAGATCAAAAATCACATAGGAATACATGGGAGAAAACCTCACTCGTAAATGCCGATCTCCATGCCGCCGATCTCGATGGCGGTCTCCTTAGCAAAGCCCGAGCGCTGGAGGTAGTTCTTCACCGCAATCTGGGCGTACTTGGGGTTGATGCGCTCGTCCTCCAGGTCCAGGTCGATGCGCCCGGCGGTACCGCCGCACACCGCCCCGTGCTCGTCCAGCACCTCGTTGAGCTCGCCCACGATATCGGCCAGCTCCTTGCCCTGGGGCAGTTCTGTATAGTGAATATAAAGGTCCATAATTTCGCTCCAATCCTTTCAATCAATTGACAATTGACAATGGACAATTGACAGTTTTTCTGTGTCGATACTTTTGTTGCAAATCATGTCGGAAGGCGCAGACTTACTGTGTTTGTTCCGACTTGAGCCGCTCAGCCTGGTCGGCCGTCACCAATGCGTCGATGACCTCGTCCAGGCCGCCGTCCATGATACTCTCAATTTTGTACAGCGTCAAGCCGATGCGGTGGTCGGTCACCCGGCCCTGGGGGAAGTTATAGGTGCGGATGCGCTCGTTGCGCATTCCGGTACCCACCTGGCTGCGCCGCTCGGCGGTGAACTCCCCGGCGATCTTCTCCTGCTCCGCCTCGTACAGCCGGGAGGCCAGGATGCGCATGGCCTTGTCCCGATTCTGGAACTGGCTGCGCTCCTGCTGGCACTCCACCACCATGCCGGTGGGCTTGTGAATGAGCCGCACCGCCGACGAGGTCTTGTTCACGTGCTGGCCTCCGGCTCCCGAGGCCCGGAACACCTGCATCTCCACGTCCGCCGGGTTGAGCTGCACGTCCACCTCCTCCATCTCTGGGAGCACCGCCACCGTGGCGGTGGAGGTGTGGACCCGGCCGCCCGACTCGGTTTCGGGCACCCGCTGGACCCGGTGGACCCCGCTCTCAAATTTCAGGCGGGAGTAGACGCCCTCTCCCTCAATCGTAAAGGAGATCTCCTTCACGCCGCCCAGCTCCGTCTCGCTGACGCTGTTGATCTCAGTTTTCCACCGGCGGGCCTCGGCGTACATGGAGTACATGCGGTACAGGGAGTGGGCGAACAGGGCGGCCTCCTCGCCCCCCACCCCGGCCCGGATCTCCATGATGACGTTTTTCCCGTCGTTGGGGTCCTTGGGGAGAAGCAGAATTTGCAGCTCCTGCTCCAGCCGCTCCAGGTCGGCCTTGGCCTGGTGGAACTCCTCCTGGGCCAACTCCTTCATCTCCGGGTCGGAGAGGAGAGCCTCGGACTCCTCCTTCTGCTCCTGGGCCCGCAGGTACTGCCGGTAGGTCTCTACCACCGGTGCGAGCTCGTTTTGCTCCTTATTCAGCTTGGCCACCTGGGCGGGGTCGTCGTAGGTCTCCGGAGCGGCCAGGCGGGCCTCGATTTGACTGTATTTGGCCTCAATGGCCGCCAGCTTGTCCAGCATAGGTCTGTTCCTTTCCTTTGATTCTTTGCAGGGGATTTCGCCGCCTGCGGGCGGAGGCGCGGGATTTCGCCCTGCGGGGCGAGTTTCTTTCTGGATGCCCAGAAAGAAACCAAAGAGGCACCAGGGCGCGGCTCAGGATGAGCGCTTCGCGCTCATATTCGCCGCCCCTGGACCCCTATTACAGGGATTACCCCTTGGGATTGGGCAGAAATTTCCGCCGCGCAAAATTTGAGTGGCTGGTCCAAATTTCTTCCGGGCCACTTCGTCGTCGCGGATTCCGTATCCCTCGCTTCGCCCGATTGGGCAAAGCTCGCTCACTCCATCGCTCCTCCTCTCCAACGCAAACCCGCTTCGCTGGGCTTTGCGTTGGGGGCCGCCTTCGGCGGCCTATTGGGGTGGAAAATTTCAAATGGTTCGGTTCTGCAACTGCGCCTGGCTTTGACGAGCCAACGCTTCTGGTCCGTTTTCCGCTGTAGGGGCGGCTATCAGCCGCCCGAAAGCCTTCTCCCTTCTAGGGAGAAGGTGCCGAACGTATGCGAGGCGGATGAGGGTGGGGCAGGAATGGCAAAAGCCCCTCAGCGGGCCGGCCAGTGTCCGGCCCCTACGAAAGGACAGAAACACTTCTACATCCGTCGTAGGGGCGGGTGTTCTCGCCCGCCCGCGCTGGAGGGGATCTTCTTTTGTAGGGCACGGCCTTCCGGATGCGCCGTTCTGCCTACCCGCAAAACGGCGTAGGGGCGGCACACTGGGCCGCCCGCCGTCCCCCCCACCGCACAGCTTGGGCCCCACCGCAACAAAGGCGCTTTCAAAAAAGGGGGGTGCCAAGCCCTCGACCACTGCCCGGCCAGCGGGAACGAAAGACGAGGGAAAGGCAGTCAGCTGAGCCACCCGCGCCTTTGCGACTGCAATTAAGGCTACCTAATTGGCACTCTCGTAAAAACGGGGTCCGGGGTAAGCGGTCCTATGGGCACGAAGTGCCCGTCGCCCGCGTCCCCGGCAATCCTTTGGGTCCTTTCCCATCGCTGGGAAAGGACCTCGCCGCCGCAGCGGCGAAATCCTCCACAACAAGCGACAAACTTTATCACTGCCCCCTCATCCGTCTGGCCTGACGGCCAGCCACCTTCCCCCCAGGGGGAGGGCTTAGAAAGGGGGGCGGCGAAATCCCCCTGCTCATAAAACACCAGAAACCTCTCTCACCGATCCAGCAAAAACGACTTGACCAGCGCCAGCGGCTCCCGGATGTACATTTGAATTCTGGATGGGAGGTGGGAGGTGGGGGCAGCCAGGGTGGACACCTCCCCGTATCCAAAGCGCTCCGCCAGCATCCGGGCCCGGGTGAGATGGAAGCCGTTGGACACCACCAGCACGTCTGTCTCCCCCACGTCGATCCCCTCATCCGCCAGCAGCTCTTTGCTGTAAAGGAAATTTTCTTTCGTGTTGTGGGACCGGTCCTCCAGGAGAATCTGGTCCTCCGGCACGCCGCCGTCCATCAGATAGTCGGCCATGCACCGGGCCTCGGAGACCGGCTCGTTGCTCCCCTGGCCCCCGGAGGTGACGATGGTGATGCCCGGGTGCTCCTCCCAGTAGTCCAGGGCGGTGTCCAGCCGGTCCTGGAGCAGAATGGAGGGGTGCCCCTCCGGCATCACCCGGCAGCCCAAAATGACCATCACCTGGGGGTCGTCCTGAATATGGTTGTAGGAGCCGTACATCACCGCGCCGAACAGCCCGGCAAACACCAAAATTCCGGCCAGCACCAGGGCGGCCAGGGCCTTCCACCACGCAAGGCGGCGTTTACCGCGGTAGCCGGCAGGTCGTTTTGTCTGTAATCTCATTGGTAACTCCTCCCCAGGGCAGATTAAATCAGCCCCGCGCCTCCTCCAGCTGGGCGGACAGGGTCTCCCAGGTGCCGTACAGCTTCAAAATTTCCTCCTCCAGGACCTCCCGCTGCTCATACAGCTCCTGGAGTTTTAAATAGTCGGCGGATGCCTCCTGGATCTGCTGCTCCAAGTCGTACATCTGCTCCTCCGCCTTGGCCACCGCCCGCTCGGCGGCGGTCACCTCTTTCTCCAGGTTCTTGGTACCGCCGGGGCGCTTGGGCTTCTCCTTCTTCTCCTTGGGCTCCGGGACCTTCTCCACAGAAACCTGCACGTCGGAGGCGGACTTGCCCGCCGCCCCCCGAGCCCGGGCCGCCTGGTACTCCTGATAATTTCCCCGGAAATCGGTGATGTGCCCGTCCTCCAGCATCCAGATCCGGCTGGCAAAGCGGTCGATAAAATAGCGGTCGTGGGAGACAAAGAGCAGATTGCCCTCGTACTCCTCCACGGCCTCCTCGATCCACTCCCGGCTCTGGATGT
>CASFKT010000172.1 GCA_949295195.1 uncultured bacterium
CCCGCGTCCACCGCCTCCAGCACCAGCAGGGCGGTCATCACCTTGGTGATGCTGGCGGGGTACACCTTGTCATAGGCCCCCTTGTCATAGAGCACCTCGTCGTAGGTGGCGTCAATGAGGATGGCGTTGCGGCAGGTGAGGCTCGGCTCCTCCACCGCGGCGGCGGACATGGGCAGAAACAGGGCGGCCAGAAGGATCACCGCAGCCAGAAGGCTGGGAAAACGGCATTTTTTCATTGGGCAATTCTCCATATGTATGATATAATAGAAAAGAATCTCCGGCGCACCGCCGGGATCAATATTCTGTAAACCTCATTATAACAAACCGAATCCATCCCCGCAAGCACCAGGAGGGAGAAAAATGGCTGGAATTTCCCGGTTTGAAAAAGGAGTGCTTCTCCTCACCGCCGGTTTCGTGCTGTTCACCGGCGGCTGGTTCCTGGCCGGGCAGAATACCTCCGAGCCCTACACCGTCACGGTATCCGCCCCGCAGGAGCCCTCTGCTGCCCGGCGAGGTCATCGACCTGAACGCCGCCGACGCCTATGACCTGGACCGGCTGCCCGGCATCGGTCCCGCCAAGGCGGAGGCCATTCTGGCCTACCGGGAGGAGTACGGCCCCTTCCAGAGCGTGGACGACCTGCTGGCCGTCTCCGGCATCGGGGAGGTCACGCTGGAGAACCTGCGGCCCTATGTGACGGCGGGAGGCGCGGCAGAGACAGCGGAGGCAACGGGCGGGTAATACCCGCCCCTACGGGCAGTCCCGCCTTTTATGTAGGGGCGGCTATCAGCCGCCCGAGGGCCTAGGGAACCACCTAAAGAAAGCAAGGAGTTTTATATCATGGCAAAAATACTGGTCGTAGATGACGAGAAGGTCCTGGTCAAGGGAATCACCTTCAATTTGAAAAACGAGGGCTATCAGGTGGAGACCGGCTACGACGGCGAGGAGGCGGTAGAGCTGGCCCGGGAGGGAAATTTCGACCTGATCATTCTGGACCTGATGATGCCCAAGATCGACGGGCTCCAGGCCTGCATGCGCATCCGGGAGTTTTCCAACGTGCCCATCATCATGCTCACCGCCCGCAGCGAGGACACGGACAAGATCATCGGCTTTGAGTGCGGGGCGGACGACTATATCACCAAGCCCTTCAACATCCTGGAGCTGAAGGCCCGGGTGCGGGCCCTGCTGCGCCGCTCCGGCGCGGCGGGCCAGCGCCAGGCGGGGCGGGGCGCCCTCACCGTGGGCCACATCCGCCTGGACCCCAGCGAGCGCTCCGCCTGGAAGGACGGCAAGCCGGTGGACCTGACCGCCAAGGAGTTCGACCTGATGGAATTGCTCATGCGCAACCCCGGCCGGGTGTACAGCCGGGAGAACCTGCTCAATGTGGTATGGGGCTATGAGTATATCGGGGACTACCGCACGGTGGACGTGCACATCCGCCGCCTGCGGGAGAAGCTGGAGCTGGACCCGGCCAATCCGGAATACATCCGCACCAAGTGGGGGGTGGGCTACTACCTGAGCAGTCAGGGGAGCTCCTCCGGCTCCTCAGGCCGGTGACCACCTGTTCCAAGAGAGGATGAGACGCGCCATGCCGGAACCGTCGGCCAAATCCAAGGAAAAACAGAAGATCCCCTTTTTCTCCCGCCTCCAGGTCAAGTACGCCCTGAGCTACCTGGCCCTGCTGGCGGTGGTGCTGATCCTGCTGAATACCTACCCCCTGATCGCCTCCCAGAATCTGCTGATCTCCTCCAAGGAGGACTCCCTGCGCAGTCAGATTGCGGTCATGTCCTCCGCCCTCATGGAGCTGGAGACCCTCTCCGCCGACCAGGTGGCCCGGGTGATGAACATGCTGGACAACATGGGGCTGGAGCGCATTCTGGTCACCGACCCCTCGGGGCTGATCCTGTACGACAGCCTCACCCAGGGGCAGTCGGAGGAGGGGGAGGACTCCTCCGCCCAGGCCCCGCCGGACACCGGCGGAAGCGCCGCCTCCGTCCAGCCGTCCTATCAGTACGCCCTGTTTCAGGAGGTGGCCCTGGCCCTCCAGGGGAACGACGTGCTCTACACCAACTATGAGGACGGGGTATTTCTCTCCACCGCCGCCGCCCCCATCCTGTACCGGGGCATGATCATCGGCGGTATCTATATCTGCGACTGGGACAACACCCAGGGGACGCTGCTCATGAGCCTGCAGCAGAACCTGCGCACCATCTCCCTGGTGCTGATGGTCATTGCCCTGCTGGTCAGCTTCTTCTTCTCCAAGGTGCTTACCTCCCGCATCGGGGCCCTGCTGCGGGCCATCCGCATCGTGGGCGAGGGGGAGTACGGCCACCGGCTCCAGCCGGCGGGGAAGGACGAGCTGGCCCATCTGGCGGAGGAGTTCAACCAGCTCACCGACCGCCTTCAGACCACCGAGGAGGTCCGCCGCCGCTTTGTCTCCGACGCCTCCCACGAGCTGAAGACCCCCCTGGCCTCCATCCGCCTGCTGGCCGACTCCATCCTCCAGAACCAGGAGATGGACCGGGAGACTGTCCAGGACTTTGTCAGCGACATCGGGGAGGAGGCCGAGCGCCTCACCCGCATCACCGAGCATCTGCTGGCCCTCACCCGGCTGGACAGCCTGCCGGTGGGCGAGACCTCTATTGTGGACCTGTCCGCCGTGGGCCGCAGGGCGGTCTCCATGCTTCTGCCGGTGGCCGACGCCGCCCAGGTGACCATCGAGACCACCTGGAAGAGCGGCTGCACTCTCCGGTGCACCGAGGACGACCTGTACCAGATCTGCTTCAACCTGATTGAAAACGCCGTCAAATATAACTTCCCCGGGGGAAAGGTGTTCGTCTCCACCCGCCGGAACGGGGACCAGGTGCTCTTTGAGGTGGCGGACACGGGTATCGGCATCCCGGAGGAGGAGCTGCCCAAGGTGTTCAACCGCTTCTACCGGGTGGACAAGGCCCGCTCCCGGGCGGCGGGGGGCACCGGCCTGGGGCTGTCCATCGTGCGGGACACGGTGCGCCGCCACGGGGGCTGGGTCACCGCCCAGCGCCGGGAGCCCGAGGGCAGCGTGTTCACCGTGGGCTTCCCCTGTGAGACGCCTGAGGTGGGAGGTGAGGAACTGTGAGACGGCTGCTTCTCTCCCTTGTCCTGGCCCTCTCCCTCCTGCTGGCCGGCTGCGGCTCCAGCGGGGAGAGCTCGGGCGTGCTGCTGTATTTCTGCACCGACCCCAATGACCACAGCCAGCTCCACGGCCCCGCCATCCAGAGCCAGCCCTACGCCGGACCCTCCGGTCCCGGGGTGGAGGAGTTGGTAAACGCCCTGCTGGCCGGCCCCACCCAGGACGGCCTGGTCTCCCCCTTCCCCCAGGGGCTCTCTCTCCAGAGCTGGGAGCTGGAGGACGGACTGCTCACCCTGAATTTTTCCGAGCAGTACGGCGGGCTGGCGGACATCTCCCTCACCCTGGCCGACTACTGTCTGGTGCTCACCCTCAGCCAGGTGGAGGGGGTGGACACGGTTCAGATCCAGTCCGCCGGGCACACCTACCACTCCCGCAGCCACCAGACCATGAAGGCGGACGAGGTGCTCACCGACCAGAGCCTGCCTGAGGAGGTCCTGCACCCCAGCGGCGAGGAAAATTAGGTCCTCTCCCCATGTCCCAGCACGTCCAGCATCAGCCGGGCTCCCAAGTAAAAGCCCCGCCGGAACAGGAGACAGCCGGAGAGCTCCTCCATGTCGCCGTGCAGCTGGGAGAGGCGGTCGGCGAAGTCTATCCCGAGGGTTTTGTGGATCTGTTCATACATGGGGTATACCTGTCGTTTCAGGGTTTTGCACTGGGGGGAGGTTGGGAATATTTCTTTATATTCCAGTTCAAAAATTTCAGATAATATTTCGTTCATCATTAAAATCTCCAAAATTCCATTTTTGCTGAACTTTTGACAAATCAAGTATATTCGTTTAAAATTCCTTTGTCAAGAGGTGTTTTATGTTTTCAAGAACCTTATTTGGTCAAAGACTGCGAAAGCTCCGAAAACAGTGCGGAGAGACTCAAAGCGACTTGGGCGAACTGCTCCTGGTCAAAAAAAGCCAGATCAGTGAACTGGAGCAGGGGAACGTGTCCACTACTCCGGAAAAAATTGTGACCATCTGCACCCATTACCACGTGTCCGCCGACTACCTCCTGGGTCTCACCGACGACCCGGAGCCCCGGTGGGACGGAGAATAATTTGTTTGGACGCTCCTCTATCCTCGGATGGAGGAGCGCCTTTTTTCGGGGCGTTTCGCCGCCTGCTCTTTTTTAGCCTGCCCCCTGGGGGCCGACTCCCCTTGTCAAGGGGCCGATTCCCCCTGTCAGGGGGAAATGGCCGAAGGCCAAAAGGGGTAGGGATGATGCCGCGAAGCGACAGAGGGGATAGGGAAAGGTGCCCCCGAAGGGGGCGGATGAGGGGTCAGTTTAAGGAGCAAGCATCGTTAGAAGAATACCGTAGGGCGGGGGCTTGCCCCCGCCGC
>CASFKT010000173.1 GCA_949295195.1 uncultured bacterium
TCAACACGCCTTCGGAGGTGTCTGTATGAAAAAATTATGGCTCCCCTACTCCCTGTGGGACATTCAGGGGATCGAGCTTTGGCTCAACGAGCTGGCCGCAAAGGGCTATGAACTGAAAAAGTTCTCCAAGTTTTGGTACGGCCGGGCGGAGTTTCAGCCCTCGGAGGAGGCCAAACACTGCCGCTACCGCCTGGAGCCCATTGGAAAGGGGACAAAAGAGCTGCGGGAGCGGGCAGCCAACTACCGGGAGCTGGGCTGGCGCTTTGTGGAGCAGATCGGCAAGCTGTACGCCGTCTACCGCTGTGACGACCCGGAGGCCCCGGAGCTGTACACCGACCCGGAGAGCTTAGGCTGGGCTATGAAAAAGCTCATCCGGCGGCAGTGGCTGGCGGCAGCGGCCGTCCTGCTCTGGGCCGGCTGGCTGCTGCGGGATCTGCTGGGTCTGTTGATCACCGCCCCCGCCGTGCTGCCCATGCGCCTCATCCTGCAAAATGAGCTGGCCCTGCTCTACCTCCTGCTGACCGCCGTCGTGGTCTCCTATGTGCTCCCGGTGTTTCGCCGGACGGTGCAGTTTGCCCGTCTGCGTCGGAGGCTGGTCCAGGGGGAGGTCCCTCCCTCTCGCCGGCTCGTCTGTTCTCAGCTGCGGGAACCCCTGTCCCTTCTGGCAGGGGCAGCGCTGATCGTGGTCGCCCTGATCCTGACCTTCCGATACCAGATCGGCGGAGGAAACATCCGCGGGCTGTCCGATGAATCGGAGTGGGACTTCCCTCACGTCACCCTCTCGGAGATCCTGCCGGAGGGGACAGAGCTGAAGATCCGTCAGGAGGAGGAACTCTATCTCATATCTAACCCCAGCACCTTCGCCCACTCCCAGTTGGCCCCAAAACAGTACGACACCAACCAGGCCGCCCTGGCTCGTCTCCCCAACGGGGAGAGCCGGGAGGTGCGGCTGTCCCTGACCTATATTAAGACCCGCTCCCCGGAGCTGGCAGAGTGGGTGTACACCGGAAAAGTGCAGGAGTGGAACCAGGAGATGGAGGAGTACCGGGAAAACTGGGAGGAAACCACCCCCTACATCCACGACCACACCCCGGCCTATGATTTTTTGCAAGAAGATGTGCTGTCCTGGCCCGGCCTGGACCAGCTGACCCGCTTCTCTTACCAGTTCAGCGACGAGAACTACCCCCGGGCCTGCTATGTGGGCCGTCTGGGCAGTCAGGTGTTTGTACTGTCCGTCCGGGGACCCGACCTGGAAATACCCCTGGACCTGCTGCTGGAGCGGATGGGCGCAGCCTCATAAGTATCAGCGCCTCCCGCGCCTTCCCTTTTACTTTATTACTGAGGAGAATTCTCCCATGAAAACACTCAAAAACGTCTCATACAAATGGAGGTTCAGCCCGGTGAATCTGATGGACAGGGCCCGGTTCCAGGACTGGCTGAACCAGATGGCCCGGCAGGGGCTCTTCTACCACTGGTACTCCAACAAGGTCCTCTCCTTCTCCCTAGGGGCCTTCAGTCTGGTGCGGTTCCAGGTAAAAACCCCCGACCCCAACCGCCGCTATCGCCTGCACCCCGCTCCGGAGATGCTCACCGAGCCCCCCGCCGACCTGCTGGCACAGTATCAAAGCTATGGCTGGACCTATGTGGATTACATCTACAGCACCTGCGTGGCCTACTTTCTATTCACCACCGACAATCCCGCCGCGGCGGAGCCTTACGCCAGCCCGGACGATCTCTACCGCGCCCTGCGCTTCCCCATCCGGAATTTCTTGATCTATAATTTTAGCTGGATCGTTCTTGTTTTTCTCGTAGGTTTCTTGCTCTACCAAACCTGGGCAGAACAGGGGGCGGCGGGGCTGGTCGCCCCGGAGCTCTTGAGGATTTACGCCCTGTTGATCTTCTCGGTGCCCATGTCTCTCTTCTGCACCGGCACGGAGTGGCTGATCTACTTCCTCCTCCGCCGCAAGATCAAGCAGGAGCACACCACCCGGCCCACCCTGCCCCAGTGGCTGCTGCCGGTCCAGCGGGTCTTCGCGGTCGTCCAGGGGGTGCTGGTCCTGGTTGTGCTGCTGGTACCAGGCGGCTCCTTCTTCCGGCGGATGGACCGCCTTCTGGACGCCCGGCACGAGGTCCAGGCCGTGGTCCCCCAGGAGCAGGTCACAGAGGACGTCCCTCTGGAGGACTGGGAGCCCGACTTCGACCTGCTCACTCTGGCGGAGATGGAGGGGGACGGAAGCTGGGTCCCCAGCGAGGACTTCACCTTTGCCGCCGGCGTGCCCCCCATGGAGAAGGAAATCCACCGCAACGTGGTGGATCTGCACGAGGCCCCCGAACAGCCCATCCACACTTGGTATACCATCAGCCAGGACGGCACGGGGAACAGCGGAACTTCCTCCCTGTCCATCTCCTACTACCTGGCCCGGGACGATGAGGCGGCCCAGGCCAGGCTGGAGCGGGAACGGACCTTCTCTGAATATTACGACTACCAGCCCATTGAGGTCCCCGGGGCCGAGGAATTTTGGTATGACTCTGTGGGCCTCGACCCGGAAGATAACATCTTCCCCTCCTGGTTCGTCCTGGCCCGGAAGGGAGACCGGCTTCTCTCCCTGCGCTATGATGGGTATCTGGACTTGACCGAGTGGTACGACGAAATCGCCGCCATGCTCACGCCGGTGGAATAAGGAGCGGCGGGCCCTCCCGCCAAGAAAAAGGAGCGGAATAGCTATGAACGATTCCAACAAAACGACCGCCGCCCGGCTGGTCCGCCGGTGGGCTCTGGTGAATGTCACGGACATCTCCCGCACGGAGACCTGGCTGGAGGACATGGCCGCCCAGGGGCTGTTCTTCCACGGCTTCTCCGGGTGGAGCATCCTGGCCCCCGGCCCCCTTTGGATTGTGCTGTTCCGGAAGGACGCCCCCAGGCCGGAGCGCCGGTACCGCCTGTGCCCCACCCGGCCCCAGGAGGCGGAGCCCTCCCAGGAGACTCTGGAGCTGTACGCCCAGGCCGGCTGGCAGTTTCTGCGGTACTGGGGCACCTCATGCGTGTCCTACTACCTGTTCTACAGCGACGACCCCGCCGCCCCGGAGCCCTACACCGACCCGGACTCCCTCTATGAGGCCCTCCGGCCCCCGAAGAAAGATGTGCTCAATGATTTGCTTTTGGGCGGGGTTCTGTATACCTCCGCCGTCATCCTCCGCGCCACACAAATCCTGGACAGCCAGCTCTCCTTCCTGCCCAACTGGATTTTTGCCGCGGCCGCGGCACTGCTGATCGCCCTTTGGCTGATCTCCCTCCTTCTGAATGGGATCGACTGGCTCACCGTTCTGGCCCTCCGGCAGGAGATCCGGCGGCGGGACACGGTGCGCCCCACTCCGCCCTCCGCCCTGTTCGCCGCCCGCTGCTTCTTCTCCTCCCTTCTCTCCCTCCTCCAAACGGGGCTCCTGGCTGTGGCTCTCGCCTTGATTTTCACGCTCTTCCGCATCAACAGCGACCTGCCCCTGGAGCAGTTCGACCCCGACTTTGACCTGCTCACCCTGTCGGAGATGGAGGGGGACGGGAGCTGGACCCCGGATCCCGACTTGGAAGTCGCGGACCAGCTCCTCCGCTTCAATGCGGCGGACGTGTACCACGACCCCGGCCGGGGCGTCCAGATGTGGTACGACGTCAGCCAGGCGGGCTATGGCACCAGCGGGGACTCCAGCATGGACCTGAACTATTTTGTCTCCGACGACGCCCAAGCCGCCTGGGAGCTCCTGGCCGGCCTGGTCCAGGACCTCCAGAGCCCGGACGGCGACCTTCTCTCCTACCTCCCCGACCAGCTCCCCTTCCAGCGGGAAACGGTTCCCGGCTCGGAGGAGTTCCTGGTCCGCCGGGAGGGAGAAAACTGGGACGTGGTCGCTTTGGAGGGAGATCGGGTGCTGGCCCTGCGGTACTCCGGCGCGCTGGACCTGACCGGCTGGTACGGCGAAATTGCCGCCATGCTCACGCCGGAGGGGTAACCGGCGGCGGGGGCAAGCCCCCGCCCTGCCCAGCTCGTTTTATCCCAAAGAGTTCGGCCATAGGCGGCCGCAAGAGGCGCCCATGCCAAGGGCGCGTCGGG
>CASFKT010000174.1 GCA_949295195.1 uncultured bacterium
ATCCAGGATGGCCCGCATCTGGGTGTTGATGTGGTCACGGCTGGTGAGGGACTGGTCCAGCTCCAGGTCGCCGATGATGTTCCGCAGGGTGGTGGCGGTCAGGTTCTCAATAGCCCCCATGGGGTTCTCCACGCCGTAGGTGTACAGACGGGGATCGGTGATCTGGAAGTAGATGACCGTGTCGATCTGCATGGTGACGTTGTCCTTGGTGATAACGGGCTGGGGCGGGAAGTCCACCACCTGCTCCTTCAGGGACACATTCTTGGCCACCCGCTCAATGAAGGGGATCTTGAAGTGAAGGCCCACGCCCCACACGCCCTGGAAGGCGCCCAGGCGCTCAATGACGAAGGCACGGGACTGGGGGACCACCCGGATGTTGGCGGCCAGGATGGCGAGAATAAGAATAATAACGACGACGGGGATGATAACGCCAATAATATCGTCTAACATGATCTCCGCTCCTTTTTATCAGATTGATCAAATTTCAATTTTCAATGGAACGCTGTGATATGCTTGCTCAGGAGGATGCGCTTTGGTCCAAAATGGGCTGTACGATGACTTTGACGCCTTGGATTTTCAGGACCCGGACCTCTTGGCCGGCAGGGATCACGCCGTCGGTCTGGCTGCTGCGGGCGCTCCACACCTGTCCGGAGAGATTGACCAGGCCCTTGCCGGCGATGTTGTTGATCTCCTCGGTGACCAGTCCGGTGGTCCCCAGCACCCGGTCCGCGTTGGTGGCGGAGTAGTTGGGCTTGAGAAGCTTCTGGGCGATAGGCCGGAGAAGGGCCATGGAGATGGCGGACAGGACAACAAAGGTGATGAACTGCGGCCAGAATCCGAAGCCCAGGCTGCTGACGATCAGGGCGCCCAGAGAACCCAGGGCAAACCAGATGGAGGTGAGACCCACCGTCACAGCTTCCCCGACGCCGAACAGGATCAGGGCGGCCAGCCAAAATATAGGTTGCATATGCGGCTCCTTTCTTCAAAATTTTGCATTGGAAGGAACTTGTTTTGCTCTGCTTCCAGCCGTCCAGGTCCGCTTCGGAGCTCCAGTCTCGGCCACACGTCCTATTTTGCTGGCTGCACCATTATAATACCACAAGATTCGTGTTTTTTCCACAGCGGTTTTGTAAGGTTTTCTTAAGATTCCGGCCGTTTTGCACCTCTGCGGGGCCACCGGCTCATCCGCACGCATCCGCGCGGGGCCGCGCTTTCATTTTCGAGCCCGGACAAAGTTTCCCGGGGGAATTGCGAACGGGCCTGTTTTCCAGTATACTGAGGGGGAACAAGAAACATACGCCGGCGGGACGCCCTCGTCCGGCGTTTCAGGAGGTTTCCCCCATGTCTCAAGAGCTGACCTTTTCCGTCCCCACCCTGTTCGGGGTGGAGGGCCTGACCGCCGACGAGCTGCGCCGCCTGGGCCTGGACCAGGTCCGGGCGGAGAACGGGCGGGTGTTCTGTCAGGGCTCCCCCCTGGACCTCGCCCGTCTGAATTTGAACCTGCGCACCGGGGAGCGGGTGCTGCTGGTGCTGGGTTCCTTCCCGGCCGCCGACTTCGACGCCCTGTTTGAGGGCACCCGGGCCCTGCCCTGGGAGCGCTTCATCCCCCGGGAGGGACAATTCCCGGTGAAGGGCCACAGCCTCAACTCCACCCTCCACTCGGTGCCCGCCTGCCAGTCCATCGTCAAGAAGGCCATCGCCGCCCGGCTGGGGGCCAAGTACGGCCTGAACACCCTGCCGGAGACCGGGGCCCTCTACCAGGTGCAGTTCTCCATTATGGGGGACGAGGCCGTCCTGATGCTGGACACCTCCGGGGCGGGGCTCCACAAGCGGGGCTACCGGGCCCAGGGGGTGGCCGCCCCCCTGCGGGAGACCCTGGCGGCGGCCATGGTGATCCTGTCCCGGTACCGGGGGCGGGACCCCCTGTGCGACCCCTTCTGCGGATCTGGGACCATCCCTATCGAGGCCGCCCTCATCGCCAAAAACCGTGCCCCCGGCCTGAACCGCACCTTCTCCGCCCAGAAGTGGGCCTTTGTGGACAAAAAGCTGTGGCTCCAGGTGGCAGACGAGGCCATGGACAAGGAGTTCCATGGGGACTATGAGATCTGGGGCGGGGACCTGGACCCGGCGGCGGTGGAGCTGGCCCGGCACAACGCCGCCCTGGCCGAGGTGGACGACGTGGTCCGCTTCGGCGTGGACGACGCCCGCACCTTCCACTGGGGCGGCCTGTACGGCCGGGTGGTCACCAATCCCCCCTATGGGGAGCGGATCATGGAGCGGAAGGAGGCCGAGGAGCTCTACCGGGCCTTCGGCAGGGCCTGGAGCAAGTTCCCCGAGGGCTGGAAGCTGTACCTGCTCTCCTCTCACACCGAGTTCGAGCGCACCTTCGGCAAGAAAGCGGATAAAAAGCGCAAACTCTATAACGGCATGCTCAAGTGTGATCTCTTTATGTATTTGTAACGATGCGAGTCCGGCCGCCGCAGGCGGCCGGACATGGGAAAAAGGGGGCGTCTGTCATCCGCCACATTTTTATCATCAACCCCGCCGCCGGGAAGCGGGAGACCACCCGGCGGCTGGAGGAACAGCTCTCCCGGCTGAGTGTTCCCCACGAGGTCTTCTATACCCGGGAGGCGGGGGAGGCCAGGAAAATCGCGGAGCGGGCCGCCGCGGAGGGTGTACCCGCCCGGCTCTACGCCTGCGGCGGGGACGGCACCCTCAACGAGGTGGTGAACGGGGCGGCGGGCCATGATTTCCTGGCGGTGACCAACGTGCCCAAGGGGACTGGCAACGACTTTCTCAAGCTGTTCGGCCCCCAATATCGGGAGCGCTTCTCCGACCTGGAGGCACTGGCCGCCGGTCCTCAGGCGGCCTTTGACCTGATGGACTGCAACGGGAAGCTGGGGTTGGACGTGATATGCGCCGGAGTGGACGCCCGCATTGCCGCCGGTGTGCACCGGTACAAGCGGCTGAAGGGCGTCTCCGGCCGGTGGGCCTACCTCCTCTCTCTGGCGGAGCAGGTGTTCCTCCGGGGAATTACCCGCCCCATGACGGTGGAGATGGGAGCGAAGCGCTGGGAGGAGGCCCCCACCGCCGTGCTGTGCATCTGCAACGGCCGGCACTACGGGGGCGGATTCATGCCGGTGGGGGACGCCATGCCGGATGACGGGATTCTGGACGCCCTGCGGGTGGGGGATGTGGGCCTGCCCACCTTTCTGCGCCTGGTGAGGCAGTATGCCAAGGGACTTTATTGGAAATACCCCCAATGGATCGACGCGTATCACGGCCGGGAGGTGTCCTTCTCCGCTCAAGCGCCCATCACCGTGGTGGTGGACGGAGAGGTCATGGAGGATACCCGCTTTACCGTCCGCCTATCTGAAAAACAGGTGAACTTTTTCTACCCGGCCGGCCTGTCCTACCAGCCGGAAAAGCGTCGGAATTAGCACTGACCACGTTTGTTTGTGAACAAAGAGTAAATTCTTCCCCACTGATCTCAAAATTTTTGAAATTAGGGGTTGATTTTTTTCTTTGACAAGGGTATTATGAGAATTGTGGTTAGCACTTAGAAAGAAAGAGTGCTAAAAATTCATTTACTTTGTTTATTCCAATCATCATATAAGGAGGAACCTGTTATGAAACTAAAACCCCTCGCAGACCGCGTTGTTGTCAAGCTGGTAGAGGCGGAGGAGACCACCAAGGGCGGCATCATCCTCACCGGCGCCGCCAAGGAGAAGCCCGAAGTGGCCGAGGTCCTGGCTGTCGGTCCCGGCGGCATGGTGGACGGCAAGGAGGTCACCATGACTGTGAAGGTGGGCGACAAGGTCATCACCAGCAAGTACGCCGGCACCCAGGTGAAGGTGGACGGCGAAGAGGTTACCATCGTTCGTCAGAACGACATTCTGGCGATTGTAGAGTAAACTCCACAATCGCAATGCAGAAGGAAAAATGCAGGAATGCAGAATGAATTTTCCTTCCGCATATGCGTTTTACAGCAGCAAACAAACTGCGAACTCTATTAACATCAGGCAGGGCGCACAATGCGAGGCTTTTGTTGAGCGGCCATTCTGCATTCTGCATTCTGCATTCTGAATTCTTAGGAG
>CASFKT010000175.1 GCA_949295195.1 uncultured bacterium
TCCGTCGTCCGCGCCTGCGGCCTGGAGGCCCGGTCCGAATACGCCCTCACCCTGTTGAAGTGGGAGGAGCGGCGCAGCGGCCTGCTGCCCCTGTGCAGCCCCTTCAGCAACAAAATTATGAAAGAGAGAGTGATTTTCATTATGAAACTGAAAAAACAGACGGCAGTCGCTCTGGCCCTGGCCGCTGTCCTGGTGCTGGGCACCACTGTGGCCTTTGCCACCAGCCCCGCCCCCGAGACAGAGGATAAGGGCTGCGTCTCCCAGGACATCCAGTCCCCGATCTCCAGCGGGGTGCAGTTCCCCACGGACAGTTCCCAGACAGATGAGAAGCCCTCCGCTCCCGTCCAGACTGCGGACCCTGTGACGGAGCCCGAGGAGATGCCTGTCCAGACACCCACGGAGCCCCAGGTCCCGGAGACCGAGACTCCCGACGCCCAGACGGAGCAGACATTAGCGGGAAAATATCATATACCGGAGGGGTACATTGAAGATGGAACCACCTTCACCGTTGCCAATGATGCAGAATATGAGGAGCTGACCAATTACCTGTACGCATTGGACGGCGACCTGAACTTCAAGGTATATAAGAAGCAGGACGGAAGCCGGCAACTGGAGGTATACCGCCGTTCCACCTCTGCTCAGGCTATCCAGAATGAGTGGATGGAGAACGGGGAGTACAAGAAAAATAAGTATGGGGAAACCTACGGCTCCAGCCTCCTGGAGGCCACAGTGGGCTACCGCCCCGACCTGATAGCGGTCATCGCTACGGACACTGGGGTCAGCGGCTTTGTGGAGAGTGCGGCCATGAATGCAAACGCTTATCCCTATGAGATCAATAATCCGGAAGATGCAGCTGCCTACATGGCCTGGATGAAGGAGCAGCCTGCCTATTATTACTACCCTGTCTACGATGTGGACCATGAGAAGATTGTGGGCACCTTCCGGGAGACCAACGAACAGTCCCAATATTATGTCAAGTCCCAGGAGGATCAGAATTTTGAAATCCAGACGGTCACCGACATGATGAAGAACCAGGGCTATTCCGACCAGGAGATCCAGGAGTATGTTCAGCAGATGAAGGCGAACAATGCCCGGTAAGTCTGGCCAGGGACCGAATACAGACCGTATTCTGACCGCCTGGATCGACCATTCGGAGCGGGTGATCTCCTTCCACCCGGCGCCGGGGTTCCTGCGGCTCCGCACCCGGGACGCCGACGGGTTCTGGACAAAAATCCGCGCCCTGGTGGAGGAGGGCTACCGCCTGCAATAGCATAAAAAACTCCCCCGGCCCTGCCGGGGGAGTTTTTGGCTTTTCAGTTGTCCCGCTCGTAGTCCAGAATGGTGCCGTCGGCGGCGTTGATGGTGTACTCGTACTCCCAGCCGCCGGTCTTGAATTCGATCTCGTACTCCAGCCGGCCGTCGTCATACTCCCGCTTTACCTCCAGGTTGTAGACCTGGTCCTGGGAGACCCCGGCGTGGCTCAGGGCGGCGGCCAGGGCGGCCTCTCTGCCGATGTCCGCGGCAGTGCCGCCGGCCCCGGACTGGGCCGTCCCGCTCCCCGAGCCGGAGGAAACATTCCCTGAGGCCCCGCCGCTCCCCGCGCTGGAGCTGGTCTGGGTCCGGCCTCCCTCCTGGGAGAACTTCACCACCGCCCCGGTGCTGGCGTCGATGTCGTACTCATACTCCGCCCCGTCGGCGTAGAACTCCAGCTCATACACCATGCGGCCGTCCTCATAGTCGAAGTCCACCTCGCCCATGGTCACCTGGGCCGCGTCCAGCCCCGCGTGGGCGAAGGCGGCGCTCTTGGCGGCCTCCACGCCGATGTAGGCGCTGTCGCTGGCCTGGCCGGAGGACTGGATGGCGGGAGCGGGCTCCGCCGCCGTCCCGCTCCCCGAGGCACTGCCGCCCGAGGTTCCGTCCCCTGTGGACGGCTCCGCCGGCGCGGTGGTCAGGGAGGTGTACAGCAGGTTCAGGTCGTTGATGGACAGCCCCACCAATTCCTCAAAGGTGTGCAGGCTGTTCCCGTTGTCCACGATGGTCTGGATGAGGGCGGCCTTGCCGGTGGTGATGCCGTAGGTGTCGGAGAGCTGCTGGAGCTGCTGATTATTTTGGATGGTCTGGGACAGGATGGCCCCGTTCACCGAGGTGTTGGCCAGAATGGCGTTCGCCTGGTCGGTGAGCTCCTGCTGGAGCCGGGCCCCTCGGCCGGCGTCGTCGTCCTCCACGGTGATCAAAATGGAGTTGGCCAGCTCGTCCACATAGCCCTGGGTGAGCAGGGCCCCCACGATGGCATTCATGGCCACGTCCAGCTGTACCCCCGTCAGGTCCATCCCGGCCAGGATGTCCCCCCCGTCCTCGTTCACCGGGACGGCGGAGAGCACTTTTTCTTTGGAGTTCACGTTCAGGGTGACGCTGGGGTTCACGTCCAGGGAGACCACCGAGGCCACCGTGTTATTTTGCAGGTACCAGCCCCCTCCGCCCGCCGCCACCACCAGGGCCAGGCAGGCGGCGGCCGCCAGCGGGGCCCAGCGGCGCTTCTTCTTCCGGGCGGCCGCCTCAAAGGGGATGGGGGCCTGTTCTGTCCGCGTTTTTGGGGAGATGCGGGACAGCACCCCCTGGAAATCGTTGGGGGCGGCGTGCTCCAGTGCGGTGCGCAGTTTCTGCTCCAGTTCCTGATCCGTCATCGGGCGTCGCCTCCTTCCAGTTTCTGTTTCAGCTTTGACAGGGCGCGGCGGTACTTGGACAGCACCGTGGACAGGGGCAGCTCCAAGAGCTGGGCGATCTCCCGGTGCTTGAGCCCCGCCGTCACATGGAGCATGATGATCTGCCGCTCCTCGTCGGACAGGGTGGACAGGGCCGCTGTCAGGACGGTGCGGTCCTCGGTGGTCACGTCGTGGGAGTCGATGGAGAAGGACTCCCAGTCCTCCGGGGGCAGGTCCTGGGTGCGGGCACGCTCCCGCAGCTTCATCAGGGCCAGGTTCCGGGCAATGGCCAGCAGCCAGGCCATGGGCGTCCCCTGGGGGCGGTATTGCTCCGCCTTCTCCCAGGCCCGGACAAAGGTGTCCTGGGTCACGTCCTCGGCGTCGTGGCCGTGGCGGAGGATGGACAGGGCCAGGCCGTACACCGCCGTCCTGGTGCGGTGGTACAGCTGTCCCAGGGCCTCCTGGTCCCCGGCGGCCAGCCCCGCCATCAGGGGCTCCAGCTCCTCCCCCCGGATAGATCCGTATTCCATTTGCAGCGCGGCAAGCACAGTCCACATGGCTTCGTTACTCCTGTCATCTGTATAATGCGGCAAAAGGGCTTTTTATTGCATCCACAGAGAAAAAATTTTTCAGGCGGGAGCCCTCCGGCTCCCGCCTCCTATTATAAGGCATCCCGCCTGTTTTGCAAGGGGGTCCTTGCGCCGGGCGGGCGGGTGTGGTATGGTAGAGGCGAACAAGCAAAGGAGCTGAGACCATGGAGAACAAACCGGCGGTGTGCGGCCGCTTTGCCCCCAGCCCCAGCGGACGGATGCACCTGGGCAACCTGTGGTCCTGTCTGCTGGCCTGGCTGGCGGCCCGGAGCCAGGGGGGGCGGATGGTCCTCCGGCTGGAGGACCTGGACCCGGACCGGTGCACCCAGGACTGGTGCAGCCAGGTGATGCGGGACCTGGAGTGGCTGGGCCTCGACTGGGACAATGAGCCGGTGTACCAGAGCCGCCGCACCGATATCTACCGCACCGCTTTCGCCCGGCTGGAGGAGCGGGGACTCGTCTACCCCTGCTACTGCACCCGGGCGGAGCGCCTGGCCGCCTCCGCCCCCCACCGCTCCGACGGGGTGGTGATCTACGACGGCCGGTGCCGCCGCCTCTCCCCCCAGGAGCGGGAGAAACTGGCAAGCACCCGCCGCCCCGCCTGGCGGGTGGAGGTGCCGGAGGAGACGGTCTCCTTCGTGGACCGCATTCAGGGTCCCTTCTCCCAAAATCTGGCCCATGAGTGCGGGGACTTCATCCTCCGCCGGTCCGACGGGGTGTACGCCTACCAGCTGGCGGTGGTGGTGGACGACGCCGCCATGGGGGTCACCCAGGTGGTG
>CASFKT010000176.1 GCA_949295195.1 uncultured bacterium
AATTTGGTATTTTCAAAATGACCCTGACCTGCCCGACGAGATCAATTTGGATGACAACAGCCTTCCGAATCCCGGCACCATCGCGGGAGAGAACTTTCGCCGCCTGATGGACCTGTGCTTTTCCCAGGCGGATGTCTTCTCGCTCACCAAAATACATGGACCGTACCGCACCGACGTCAGGCTGGAACGGGCCCTGCAGAAATTCCAGATCAAGCACCTGTCTGTGGACCACTGGTTCTGTTATGCCCCGTCCGGCTACCTTCACGAAGTCACCCTGTACCACGCCTCCCGGAAGGCAAAGGAGACCCTTCTGCGGTATGCAGACAACCTGTTTCTGAAAACCGGCGACGACCAAAACGGCTGTTCTCTGGAGGACCTGTGTTTCTTTCGGGATCAGGAGCTGTTTTTCGGGACCCTGTCCCATGAGTTCATGTGTTACGCTCACGTTCTCTCACCGGAGTTCGGCGCGCAGCTGAAAACGCTGGGTGCCTGGGAGGAGGAGGAACCGCAGAACAGCTTGGCCTCTTTGAATTTGGACGACTTTGCACACCGCAGGGAGGTGGAGATCCGGGGCCGTGTGGAGCTCCCCACGTGGACCACCGCCGGTGAATTTTACGAACAATTTTTTGAGCTGATAGATGCCAACCGCTGGTCTTTCCACGGTGATCTGATGGAGCTCGTAGACGGCCGCCCCGCTCAGCCGGACGAAATGCGGGACACGGCCGCAGGGAAAGAAAATAACTGACCGGAGAAAACGGCGGGAGCGCTCAAAGGAGCGCTCCCGCCGCTGTTTTTTGCGATGTAATGATTCGATTAGTAGTTCTCCGCCTTCAGCTGGAAGTAGTCGCGGGGATGGGCGCACACGGGGCAGACCTCGGGGGCCTCCTTGCCCACATGGATGTGGCCGCAGTTGCTGCACTGCCAGATCATGTCGCCGTCCCGGGAGAACACCAGGCCGCCCTCCACGTTGGCCAGCAGCTTGCGGTAGCGCTCCTCGTGCTCCTTCTCGATCTTGGCCACTTCCTCAAACAGGAAGGCGATGTGGTCGAAGCCCTCCTCCTTGGCCTCCTTGGCCATGGTGGCATACATGTCGGTCCACTCGTAGTTCTCGCCCTGAGCAGCGGCCTCCAGGTTCTCAGCGGTGGTGCCGATGCCGCCCAGCAGCTTGAACCAGATCTCGGCGTGCTCTTTCTCGTTGGCGGCGGTCTCTTCGAAGATCTTGGAGATCTGCACATAGCCGTCCTTCTTGGCCTTGGAGGCGAAGTAGGTGTACTTATTGCGGGCCTGGGACTCCCCGGCAAAGGCGGTCCACAGGTTCTGTTCGGTCTTGCTGCCCTTCAGTTCCGGCATCGTAAATTCCTCCCTAAATCTATGTATTGTTATTTTCTAACAAGAATTATTCTTATTAGTTGAGTTCACTATACCAGACTCCCCTCCGATTGTCAAGGACCTTTCCCACATTCTTGTCAACTTTTTCGTGATTTTAAATGGATTTTTTTAATTCTGCACAAATAGAGTTTTCTTGTCTTTTGGAGCGGAGTGGGAGAGTTTCGCCGCCTGCTCGCGCCCGCAGGCGCATTTCGGAGCGCAACCGCCGCAAAGCGGCGGCACTTAGCGCGGAGATGGCGGCGAGTGACTTTGCCCGCGGCGGCAGAGTCACCAAAACGCCGCTGGGGACGGCTCCGATGGACACTAACGTGTCCATAGTCGCCCATCCTACCCTCTCTGGCCCTTCGGGCCATCTCCCCCTGACAGGGGGAGTCGGCCCCAGACCCCTATTACGGGAGACGCACACCTGTTAGGATGAGTAAAATTTCCGGCGCGTGGAAATCTGAGTGGGTGTCTAAATTCCCGCCGGGCCACTGGGCCCTGGGTGGGAAGAAAATTTCAAGCACCGCGGTTTCAGTCCCGCACCTGGCTTTATCGAGCCATCGCGCCCGGTGCGAATCCCGGCGGGCCGGGCTGGGACCGGCCCCTACGAGGAAAAAGTAACCGCTTCTGCATCCTCCGTAGGGGCGGCACACCTGGGCCGCCCGCCGTGGAGGTATCCGCCGCCTCGCGGCCGCCCGCTTGTTACTTCACCACCACGTTCTCCTCCCCCAGGCGCTCTTTCAGGTCCTGCACCAGGGCCGGGTGGATCATACAGCGGGTGCCCACCCGCTTTTTACAGTCCTCGAAGTAGAGCACCGCCTGGCTCTCGCCGGGGAAGAAGGACAGGGCCAGCTTGATCTTCCGCATGCGGGGGTCCTCCCGGGTGGGCAGGCGGAGCCACAGCTTCTCCGGCTTCCCCTGGGCCTTGCCGTCCAGGTCTCCCAGGGGGCGGATGGAGTCCACCATGAGCTGGGGCTCCTTCTCGTCCCGGACGGAGATCTTCCCGGTGGCCAGCACGGCGCTGTTTTCCCGGATGTACCCGCCGCTCTCGTTGAGCACCCGGGAGAAGCACAGCAGCTCCATGGAGGCGGTGTCGTCCTCCAGGGTAACGTAGGCCATCAGGGTATTGTTCCGGGTGGTCCGGGTCTTATAGGTGGAGATCACTCCGGCAATGGTGACCACCTCTCCGTCCCGGTAGCGGGCGGGGCCGTCCTCCCGGTCAAAGTCCCCCAGAATGGAGCCGATGGTCACCGCCCCCACCAGCTTGGCTGCCTCCCGGTAGGCGTCCATGGGGTGCCCGGTGAGGTAGAGGCCGGTGACCTCTTTCTCCATGGACATGAGCTGCTGGGGCGGGTACTCGGGCACGTCCGGCAGGTGGAGGGCGGGCAGGGCGGCCTCCTCCGCCTCTCCCCCGCCCATGCCGAACAGGTCCATCTGGCCCTCCAGGTTACGCTTGCGGCTGGCGGCGATGCCGTCCAGCACCTGCCCATAGACCTCCATCAGCTGGGCGCGCTTATAGCCCATCCGGTCAAAGGCCCCGGATTTGATGAGGCTCTCCAGCACCCGCCGGTTTAAGTCCTTGTCAAACATCCGGTCGCAGAAGTCCATAAAGTCAGTGAAGGGTCCGTTTTTTGAGCGCTCCTCCAGCATGCCGTTGATCACGCTCCGGCCCACCCCCTTCAGGGCCACCAGACCGAAGCGAATGCCCCCCTCGGACACGGCAAAGTCCGCCTCCGACTCGTTGATGTCCGGGGGCAGCAGGGCGATGTTCCACTCCTTGCACTCGGCGATGTACTCGGCCACCTTGTCACTGGAGTCCAGCACCGAGGTGAGCAGGGCGGCCATATACTCCTTGGGGTAGTGGCACTTGAACCAGGCCGTCTGATAGGCCACCACCGCGTAGCAAACCGCGTGGGCCTTGTTGAAGGCGTAGTTGGCAAAGTCGTAGATCTCGTCGTAGATGCTCTGGGCCACGTCCTCGGGGATGCCGTTGGCGGCACACCCGGCGATGTTCCGCTCCGGGTCCCCGTGGAGGAAGGTGGCCCGCTCCTTCTCGATGTCCTTCACCTTTTTCTTGGACATGGCCCGGCGCACCATGTCCGCCTGGCCCAGGGAGTAGCCCCCCAGCTGCTGGAAGATCTGGATGACCTGCTCCTGGTAGACGATGCAGCCGTAGGTGTTGGACAGGATGGGAATGAGGGAGGGGTGCTTGTAGGTGACCTTCTCCGGGTTGTGCTTGCAGGCGATGAACCGGGGAATGGACTCCATAGGCCCCGGCCGGTACAGAGCGATGATGGCGGTGATGTCCTCGATGTTCTGGGGCTTCAGGCCCACACACACACCGGTCATGCCGGCGGACTCCATCTGGAACACACCGGAGGTCTTGCCGTCGGACAGCATCTGGAACACCGCCGGATCGTCGTCGGGGATCTTCTTCGGGTCGAAGTCCGGGTGGCTGCGGCGGACCAGCTTGGCCGCGTCGTCCAGCACCGTCAGGTTTCGAAGGCCCAAAAAGTCCATCTTTAAGAGGCCCAGCTCCTCCAGGGTGGTCATGATGTACTGGGTGACCACCAGGTCGTCGTTCTTGGCCAGGGGTACATAGTCGCTCACCGGCCGGCTGGTGATGACCACGCCGGCGGCGTGGGTGGAGGTGTTCCGGGGCATGCCCTCGATGGCCTTGGCGGTGTCGATGAGC
>CASFKT010000177.1 GCA_949295195.1 uncultured bacterium
CATGGTGGTGCGCGGCGAGTCCCTGGGGGGCGGAAAGGTGCGCATCGTCCGCATCAACGGGGTGGAGGTGGACTTCACCGGGGCGTACAGCACCGTCATTGTGGTCCAGCAGGACAAGCCGGGCGTGGTGGCCCACATCACCAAGGTGCTCAGCGACAACGGCGTGAACATCGCCTTTATGCGCCTGTTCCGGGAGGCCAAGGGCCACACGGCCTACACCATTGTAGAGTCCGACGGACACCTCCCGGAGGGGGTCGACGTCCCCCTGCGGAACAACCCCAACGTGCAGGACGTCATGCTGCTGGAGCCATAGGAGGAGGAACCCATGGACTTTAAATCATCTGTTGAGCTGCTGGAACTGTGCCGGCAGACCCAGTGCCCCATCTCAGAGGTCATGCGCCGCCGGGAGTGCGAGCTGGGGGAGACCACCCGGGATCAGGTAGACCACCGTATGGCCAAAGTACTGGAGATCATGCGGGCCTCCGCCGCGCTGCCGCTGAAAAAGCCGTCCAAATCCATGGGCGGACTTATCGGCGGAGAATCCAAAAAACTCTACGACCACGCCGCCCGTGGCAAGGCCATCTGCGGGGACATCCTCCAGCGGGCCATGACCTACGCCATGGGGGTGGCCGAGGTAAACGCCTCCATGGGCCTCATCGTGGCGGCCCCCACCGCGGGCTCCGCCGGGATTGTGCCCGGGCTGCTGCTGGCCCTCCAGGACTGCTATAAGATCTCCGACGACCGCCTTGTGGACGCCCTGTTCAACGCCGGAGCCGTGGGCTATCTGGCCATGCGCAACGCCACCGTGGCGGGGGCGGTGGGCGGCTGCCAGGCGGAGGTGGGGGTGGCCGCCGCCATGGCCGCCTCCGCCACCGTGGAGCTCATGGGCGGAACGCCAGAGCAGTGTATGGACGCGGGTTCCACCGTGCTGATGAACCTGCTGGGTCTGGTGTGCGACCCGGTGGGCGGTCTGGTGGAGTACCCCTGCCAGAACCGCAACGCCGCCGGGGTGGCCAACGCCCTCATCGCCGCCGAGCTGTCCCTCAGCGGGGTGAAGCAGCTCATTCCCTTCGACGAGATGCTGGAGACCATGTACGCCGTGGGGCGGCGCATCCCCATCGAGCTGAGGGAGACCGCCTTGGGCGGCTGCGCGGCCACTCCCTCCGCCTGCGCCAGGTGCAGCGGCGGCTGTGGCTGAATGCTTGACAAACGATCCAGGCCGCTTTAGCCTAGAAGCTAAGGCGGCCTTTTTTTCATAAGAATTCCCCAGGACTCCCCGCCGGAGGAGGCGAGAGGGCCGGCCCGTGCCTGATCTCTCCCCTTCCGCAAGTGGTGCCCGCGGGAAATGCAGTGTGCCCCTTCTGGAGCGGGCGGGCCGGGCAGCTCCCATCCGCCGCCCCTCATAACAATTTGAATTGGTGATTATTCCAATTAGAACTAGCAGCGCTTTGAATTTTTTGAGGAGAACTGCTATAATTGAGCCGAACTGCGGCAGAGTGTTCAGACACATCAAGGAGGGAGCTGTGAGATGAGTCGCGATCTCAATGTCAAGCATCTGGAGTATTTTTTGAAAGTTGCCCAGCTGGGTTCCATCAACAAGGCCGCCCAGGCCCTCTTTATCTCCCAGCCCTATCTGGGAAAGATTATTCACGATCTGGAGGACGGCTTTGGGTACCTGCTGCTGAATCGGGGGAACCACGGCGTCACCCTGACCCCGGAGGGGGAGGAGTTCGTCAAGCGGGCCAACCATGTCCTGGAGGAAATCGGCTGCCTGTGGCACGCCTCAGAACGGAAGGAGGACTACCGGCACCTCTCGGTCTCCATGACAAAGTTTTCCCATGTGATGGAGAGCTTTATCGAGGTGGTCATGCGCCACCAGGACCAGAAGGCCTTCACCCACCGGCTGTACGAGGGCAGTCCGGATGAAGTGCTGGACGACGTATTTTCCGGACGCGCCACCGTGGGCGTCTTTCATTTTGACCGCAAGCGCCGCAGGGAGGTGGAGGACCTTCTGACCGCAAAGAAGCTGGTCTACCGCCACCTGGCCTACGCCGAGCCCCACATCGTCCTCTCCAAAAACCATCCCCTTCTCCGCCAGGGGCAGCCCATCACTCTGCGGGCCCTGTCTTCCTACGGCGTCATCCGCTACTTAGGCCAGTACGACGACCTGTTCTCCACCCTGTTCGGCTCAGAGGCCCTGGGCGACCAGTCGGAGAGCCAGATCATCTACCTGGCCAACCGGGAGTCCCTGATGCGCCTGATCTCCGTCAGTGACTTCTACAGCATCGGAATCCACGACTTCGAGCTCCAGGATTCCGGATATCAGGCGGTGTCCATCCCCATTGCGGACTGCGACTTTCTATTTGAATTCGGATATGTTTACAGCCGGGGGACGGAGCTGTCCCGCATCACCCAGGAGTTTTTGCAGAACGTGGAAAAACGGTTGAACTGCTCAAGAGATAGCGCCTAGGCGCTATCTCTTTTGTCTATAGCCGCTCAACTTATCCCGTATTATACAGGACAGCACCTCCTGTGGTACGATTAGGCCACAAAGCGTTGAGGGCGCGAAGAAGGGAGGTGATTCTTGTGATCCAGACAATCTTGGACCGCGCTGTGGCACTGGCCCGCCCAGCGGCGGAGCAGGGCGCGCCGGCCTCCTACATCCCCGAGCTGGCCAAAACGGACCCCCGGCAGCTGGGGGCCTGCATCTTTACCCTGGACGGCGGCCGGTTTTCCTCGGGCGACACTCAGGTGCGCTTCAGCATCCAGAGCATCTCCAAGGTGATCAGCCTGGCCGTGGCTCTGGAGCGCTGCGGCTATGAAACCGTTTTCAGCCAGGTGGGTATGGAGCCCTCCGGCGACCCGTTCAACTCCCTGGTGCGGCTGGAGTCCTCGGAGAGCCACCCCAGCAACCCCATGATCAACTCCGGGGCCATCGCGGTGGACAGCTATTTGGAGCCCGTCATCTCCTTTGAGGAGATGCTGTCCCTCACCCGGGAGCTGTGCATGGACCCGGAGATCCGGCTGGACGAGCGGGTCTACCGCTCTGAGATGTCCAACATCTCCCGCAACCGGGCCATCGCCTACCTGCTGGAAAACAAAGGGGTCATCCAAAGCGATGTGGAGCGGACCCTGGACTTCTATGTGAAGATGTGTTCCCTCAGCGTGACCGCTGAGAGTCTGGCGGGATTCGGCCTGCTGCTGGCCAACGGCGGCGTGAATCCCAGCACCGGGGTGCGCCTGCTGCAGGCGGAGACAGTCCAGGTGGTCAAGACCATCATGTTCACCTGCGGAATGTATAACGGCTCCGGCGGGTTTGCCGTCCGGGTGGGCATCCCCTCCAAAAGCGGCGTGGGAGGGGGCATTCTGTCTGTGGCGGACCGGAAGATGGGCATTGGCATTTTCGGCCCGTCGCTGGACCAAAAGGGAAACAGCGTGGCGGGGGAACAGGTTTTGGAGTACCTCTCCACCCATCTGCGCCTGCATATCTTTGCCGGCGCGGGATAAGCGGCTCTGCCGCTTGAAATCCGAATATGCGCGGCGTGCGGGTGGCGGCCCGCGCCGCAAGACAGAAAAAGGAGGGAACCCAGCATGGACGCACTGTATGTGCTGTATAACGATGTGATCAACAGCTTGAGCAACTTCCTCTACACCTATATCCTGATTATTCTGCTGGTGGCGGGGGGGATCTATTTCACCATCCGCACCCGTTTTGTCCAGTTCCGATACCTCCTGGAGTCCATCCGGGTGGTCATGCAGCCCAGCCCCGACCAGGCCAATGTCTCCGCTTTCCAGACGCTGATGGTGTCCACCGCCTCCCGCGTGGGCACGGGCAACATCGCCGGCATCTCCACCGCCATCTGCATCGGCGGAATGGGGGCCGTATTCTGGATGTGGGTCACCGCCCTTCTGGGCAGCGCCACCGCGTTCATCGAGGGGACGCTGGCGCAGATCTATAAAAAGCGCGCCCCCGACGGCAGCTGCTACGGCGGCCCCGCCTATTACATCGAGCAGACGCTGAAAAAGCGGTGGCTGGGCGTTCTGTTTGCTTCTATGATCCCTCCCTCACCCCCGTCATCGTGGGCGTGGCGGTGGCCGCCCTGTTCCTGCTGTGCATCAGCGGCGGCGGTAAGCAGATCGCCAAGATCACCTCCATCATGGTCCCGGCCATGGGCGTTTTGTATCTGATCGTGACGGTCTATGTGGTGGTCACACACATCACCTTAGTCCCCGCTGTATTCGCCGGCATTTTCCGCAACGCCTTTGACGTGCAGGCCATCTTCGGCGGCTTTGTGGGCTCCGCCGTGATGCAGGGCATCAAGCGCGGCCTCTTCTCCAACGAGGCGGGCATCGGCGCCGCGGCCTGTGCGGCCGGCTCCGCCGGCGTGTCCCACCCGGCCAAGCAGGGCCTGGTCCAGGTGCTCTCCGTATTCATCGACACCATCCTGATCTGCACCTGCACCGCC
>CASFKT010000178.1 GCA_949295195.1 uncultured bacterium
GTCTGCATGGCGATCTTGAAGCCCTGGCCCTCCTTGCCCAGCAGGTTCTCCTTGGGCACGATGCAGTCCTCGAAGATCAGGTCGCAGGTGGAGCTGCCGCGGATACCCATCTTCTTCTCCTTCTTGCCCACGGAGAAGCCGGGGAAGGAGCTCTCCACGATGAAGGCGGAGATGCCGTGGTTGCCGGCCTTGGGGTCGGTCATGGCGAAGACCACGATGGTGCTGGCCACGGTGCCGTTGGTGATGAAGCACTTGGAGCCGTTCAGGACGTAGTGGTCGCCCTCCAGCACGGCGGTGGTCTGCTGGCCGGAGGCGTCGGTACCGGCGTTGGGCTCGGTCAGGCCGAAGGCGCCGATCTTCTTGCCGGACAGCAGGTCGGGCAGATACTTCATCTTCTGCTCCTCGGTGCCGTGCTCATAGATGGGGGCGCAGCACAGAGAGGTGTGGGCGGACACGATAACGCCGGTGGTGCCGCACACCTTGGACAGCTCCTCCACGCACATGGCGTAGGACAGCACGTCGCCGCCGGCTCCGCCGTACTTCTTGGGGAAGTAGATGCCCATCATGCCCAGCTTGCCCATCTTCTCGACGGTCTCCATGGGGAAGCGCTCTTCCTCATCCAGCTCCTCGGCTAGGGGCTTGACCTCGTTTTCCGCAAACTCACGGTACATTTTGCGGACCATCTCTTGCTCTCTAGTCAGATGAAAATCCATTTTCCAGTCCTCCTAAATTTTTTACTTCTTGGAATAATCGTAGAAGCCCTTGCCGGATTTGACGCCCAGCAGACCACCGCGGACCATCTTCTTCAGCAGCAGGGCAGGACGATACTTGGAATCGCCTGTCTCGTTGTACAGGGTGTTCATAATGGCCAGACAGATGTCCAGGCCGATAAAGTCGCCCAGGGCCAGGGGACCCATGGGGTGGTTGGCGCCCAAGCGCATGGCCTTGTCGATGTCCTCCACCGAGGCGGTGCCGGACTCCACCAGGCCGATGGCGTCGTTGATCATGGGGATGAGCAGCTTGTTGACCACAAAGCCGGGGCCCTCGGCCACCTCAACGGGCTCCTTGCCGATGTCCTGGGCCAGCTTATAGGTGAAGTCGAAGGTCTCCTGGGGGGTGTTCACGCCCCGGATGACCTCGATGAGCTTCATGCTGGGCACGGGGTTGAAAAAGTGCATGCCGATGAGGGGATGCTTCAGGCCGTGGCCCATCTCCGTGATGGACAGGGAGGAAGTGTTGGATGCAAAGATGGTCTCCGGCTTGCACAGCTCGTCCAGGCGGTGGAACAGCTCCTTCTTGGGACCCATCTCCTCCGCGATACACTCGATGACCAGGTCGGCGTCCGCCGCCGCGGACTCCTCCTCTACGAATACGTTGGCCATCAGAGCGTCTTTCGCTCCCTGTGGCATTTTCCCCCTGGCCACGCGCTTTTGGAGAGAGGCGTCCAGTTCATCCCGGTGACGCTGGGCGGAGGCGATGCTGCTGGCGTACATAAGAGCGGTATGGCCATTGGCGGCAAACACCTGAGCGATGCCGCGGCCCATGGTGCCGGCGCCGAAAATTGCAACCTTCATTGTCTTTCCTCCTAAAATTTGTTTTCCTTCGGACAGATATCCTGACCGTTTTGACGGGACACAAGCAGTTTTGTTAGAAAATTAACAAACGATGACCAGAAAAAGCGCAACACAGGGAATCTCCCTGTTGTTGCGGTGGGCATAAATCGGTCTGAACTGATTATGTACCGTTCAAATTATATCGTTTTTTAGGGCAAGAAGCAAGGGGGAAGTATACCGGCATTTTATACAGTTTTTCCAGTTAAAATTCTGTTAATTTATGAAATCAGACGAAAATCAGGTGGATTCGTTCCCCCTGTGTTTTGGGATGAGAGAACGGAATTTTTCGCAAAAAACCTTGGAATCCAAGAGGGGCCGGACCCAGGAAAAATTCCCCTCTCCCCGAGGCGAAACAGGGCTAAAGCTCATCCATTTTTCTGGAAAAACTGGTTTTTCCGGGGAACCCATGGGAGGAGGCAGCCGCCCCCTCCCTGCTCCCACCGCGCCGGATGCGGTCTCAGTCCTCGTTCAGTGGCACCGGCGCGGGGACCTTCTCCGGGTCGGTGTTGTCATAGGCCTGGGAGAGGGCATCCAGGGCCACGTCCTGATCGGACAGGAGTGCGGTCATCCGGTCCAGGCACTTGTTGGCCTTCTCCAGCTGGTCGGCCGCGTGGGAGACGGTGGACTCCACCTCGCTGCGCAGAGCGTCGTACTCCCGCTCCACCCGGCCCATCCACTGCTCCATGCTCCGGCGCAGGTCCTTGGCCTGGCCGTTGGCCTGGTCCAGAATGTTCTGGGCCCGGCAGTGGGCCTCCAGCTCCACGCCGGCGGTGCGCTCCTTCACGGCCTCATAGGCGGCGGCCTCCGGCTCCAGGGCTGCCACTCTGTCCTTCAGGCTGTCCCGCTCCTGGCGCAGGGCGGCCAGCTCCCGCTCCTGGGCCTCCTCCCGGTCCTGGCTGGCGGCCAGGGCCTGCTGGGCCTGCTCCAGCTGCTGGCTCAGGCTGTCCCGCTCCCGGTGGAGGATGGAGAGCTGTTCCTCCTGCTCCGCCGTCTTGGCCGCCAGCTGCCGCCGCTCCTCCTCAGCCGTCTCCAGGTTCTGCTGCAGTTCCTGCTGCCGCTGGGCGTTCTCCGCCGACGTCTTCTCCAAATAGTCCAGCACATCCTGCCGGTTAAAGCCGCCCAGGGCGGCGCTTCGAAATGGATGGTCCATGGGGCACCTCGTCTCCGCCCCGCTTCGGGGCATTTTGTCAGTATTCGAATTATTTTACCACACTCTTGGGGGAAATACAATTCTTTTGACGGAAAGGCGGAAGGGACCGGTTGCGCGGCGCCTGTGCCTGTGTTAAGGTATGGGAAACCGGTATCCGCAGGCCAGCACACAGGGAGGGAGGTGCTGAGGTGGCGTCCAATTTTTATCAGACGGTTTATCAGGTGACCGCGCAGATCCCCGCTGGGCGGGTGGCCACCTATGGCCAGATCGCCTTTCTGGCCGGACGGCCCCGGGCCAGCCGGATCGTGGGGGGCGCCATGGCCCGGGCCCCGGAGGGACTCCCCTGCCACCGGGTCATCTACGGGGACGGCCGCCTCAGCCCGCCGGACGTGTTCGGCGGCCCCGGCATCCAGCGGATGCTGCTGGAGGCGGAGGGCATCCCCTTCCTCCCCGACGGCCGGGTGGACCTGTCCCGGTGCCGGTGGGACGGGGCCATGTCCCCCTCCCCGCTCTGAGAACAGGCCGCTGAACTGCCCCGAACCAAGCGCGGTTCGGGGCAGTTTTGTCATTACTCTGTAACTTGACCGGGATTCACTTCAAGTGTAGTATGATCTTATCAACTACATTTGACGTAAATTGGAGTGACGCACCATGAAACGACTGCCGGACACCGAACTGGAAGTGATGAAGGCCCTGTGGGCCTCCGGGCCGGACACCCCCCGGGCCGCCCTGGACCACGCTTTGGCCGACTTTCAGTGGTCCCCCAACACTATCAACACCTATTTGAACCGCCTGGCGGACAAGGGCTTTGTGTCCGTGCGCCGGGAGGGAAAAAGCAACCGGTACACCCCCTTGGTCTCCCGGGAGGACTATCTGGCCTTTGACAGCCGGATGGTGCTCTCCCGGCTGTACGGCAGCTCCCCCCGGAACTTTGTGGCCGCCCTGGCCAAGGGAGGGCTGGAGCAGAAGGACCTGGAGGACCTGCGGGACCTGCTGGACGAGCTGAGCGGGGGTGAGTCCCATGAGTGACTTTCTAATCCATCTGGCCGCCCTCTCCCTGGGCGGAGGGGTGGTCGCCTTGATTCTGATGCTCACCGCCCGGTTCACCCATGCCCGGTACGCCGCCCGGTGGCGGTGCTGGGTGTGGCTGGTCCTATGCTCAGCCAGGTGCAGGACCGGATCGACCAAAAGATCACCCAGATGTGTGCGGACGCAAACGTCTACTACGAGGAAACAGGGACACCTTCGGCCAA